>JAEUIL010000731.1 GCA_016794255.1 Planctomycetaceae bacterium
GGCGGTCAACGACCAGGGCAACACCGGCAGCGGCGGCGCACTCACCGCGAGCGACACGGCCACGATTAACATCACGGCGCTCAATGATGCTCCCACGGCGACGATCACGCCGACCACGTACAGCGTGAACGAACAAGCGACACTCACGCTCCACGGCACCGGCCTGAGCATTGCCGACGCGGATGGTTTGAGCGGAACGTTGCAGGTGACTTTGAGTGTTGGTACCGGCACGCTCACGGTTGCCGCGGGAACCACGGGCGTGACCGTCAGTGGTTCGGGTTCGAGCAGTGTCTCGCTCACCGGAACTATTGCCCAAATCAACGACCTGCTCGCGGGCAACAACGCCGGCACGATCGACTACGTGCTGAACTCCGATACGCCCGCGGCGTCGACGGTGCTCACGCTGGCCGTCAACGACCAAGGCAACACCGGCAGCGGTGGCGCGCTCACCGCCAATGACACCGCCACGATCAACATCACGGCCCTGAACGATGCTCCGACCGCGACGATCACGCCAACCACCTACAGCGTCAACGAGCAGGCCACCCTCACGCTCCATGGCACTGGGTTGAGTATCGCTGACCTGGATGCCGCCAGCAGCACGGTGCGTGCGACGCTATCGGTCGTCTCCGGCACGATCAGTGCTGCCGCAGGATCCACCGGCGTCACGGTTTCAGGCTCAGGCACCAATACCGTCACGCTCACAGGTACCCTCACGCAGATCAACAATCTGCTCGCGGGCAATCTGAGCAGTACACTCACCTACACGTTGAACTCCAACACACCACCGGGCAGCGATGCGCTCACGCTCACCGCGAACGATCAAGGTAACACCGGCAGCGGTGGCGCGCTTACCGCCAGTGACACCGCCACGATCAACATCACGGCCCTCAACGACGCTCCGACTGCGACCATCACACCGACTACCTACGCCGTCAACGAACAAGCTACTCTGACACTCCACGGCACCGGGTTGAGCATCGCCGATGCCGACGCCGTAAGCGGCACGATGAGCGTGACACTGTCGGTGGGTGAAGGCACGTTGTCGGTCGCGGCCGGTTCGACGGGCGCAACCGTATCGAACAGCGGCACGGCGAATGTCACCATCACCGGCACCGTGACGCAGATCAACGATCTGCTCGCCGGCAATCTCAGCGGCACGGTGACGTACACCGACAACACCGATACGCCCAGTGCCTCGACCACGCTCACGCTGGCGGTCAACGACCAAGGCAATACCGGCAGCGGTGGCGCACTCACTGCGACCGACACGGCCACGATTAACATCACCGCCTTAAACGACGCTCCGATTGCCACGATCACGCCGACGAGCTACTCGATCAATGAGCAGACGACGCTTACGCTCCACGGCACCGGTCTGAGCATCGCCGATGCCGACGGCTTGAGCGGCACACTCAGGATCACCTTGAGTGTCGGCGAAGGTACAATCACAGTCGCGGCTGGAACGACTGGCGCGACCGTCACCAACTCCGGCACGAGCAGCGTCACGATCACAGGCACGATCACGCAACTCAACGACTTGCTCGCAGGCAATAACAGCGCCTCGGTTACGTACTTCAATTCGCTCAACAATCCGTCAGCCAGCACAACCTTGACGTTGGCGGTTAACGATCAAGGCAACACCGGCGCCGGTGGCGCGTTGATTGCGAACGACACCGCGACCATCACGATCAACTCAGACAACGACGAGCCCATCACGGGCAATGCCACAGCTAGCGTAAGCGAGGACACGGCCAGCACCAGCATTACGCTCACGGCCACGGACTCGGACGGCACCGTAACGCATTTTCAGCTCACCAGCCTGCCGAGTGTCGGCACTCTTTATCTCGACGCGGGGCTCACCAACGCGGTCAGCACGGGCACGAATTACGCCGCCACCGGTCAAGCGCTCACGCTGTACTTTGCTCCGCCGGCCCAATGGAACGGTTCGGCAACGTTTCAATTCATGGGCCTCGACAACCTCGGGCTGGCCGATTCGACACCGGCCACGGGCACGATCACGTATTCGGCCGTAAACGACGCGCCGGTGACGAACACCAATTCGGTCACACTCGCAGGCGTCAACGAAGATACCGTGTCGCCGCCGGGTGCCACCGTGTCGGCACTATTTGGCAGCGCGTTTGACGACTCGGCCGATCAGGTCAGCGGCGGCTCGTCGGCCAATAATCTTGCGGGTATCGCCATCACGGCCAATACTGCGGTCAGTGCGACGCAGGGGAACTGGCAGTACTACAACGGCTCGAGTTGGGTCAACATCAGCACGTCGGTCGCGACCAATTCGGCGCTAGTGCTCAACGCCAGCACACAAATCCGCTTCTTGGCCAATGCCGACTACAATGGCACGCCGGGAACGCTCACCGTGCGGCTGATCGACGACTCATCTGGAGCCGTGACTACCGGCACGAGCGTAAACGTGACCACGAGCGGTGGCACGACGCGCTATAGCAACTTGGCCAACGCGATCACGCTCGATACCTCGATTGCCGCGATCAACGATGCGCCTACCGCCACGATCACACCGACCACCTATACGGTCAGCGAGCAAGTCACGCTCAACTTGCATGGCACAGGGTTGACGATCGGTGATGTCGATGCGGCCTCGGGAACCATGTCGGTCACGCTGAGCGTCGGCGAAGGAACGCTCAATGTCGCGGCCGGCGCCACGGGCGCGACGGTCGTTAACAGCGGCACGTCGACGGTGACGTTGACCGGCACCGTGACGCAGATCAACAATCTATTGGCTGGTGCCAGCGGAGCCACGGTGACCTATGTCGATAGCACCGACACGCCCAGTGCCTCGACGGTGCTCACGCTGGCGGTCAACGACCAGGGTAATAGCGGCAGCGGCGGTGCCCTCACCGCGAGCGACACCGCGACGATCAATCTCACGGCCGTGAACGATGCTCCGACCGCGGTCATCACGCCGACCACATATTCAATCAATGAACAAACCACACTCGCTTTGCACGGCACGGGACTCACGATTGCCGATGTCGATGCGGGAAGTGCCTTGATGCGGGTCACGTTGAGTGTCGGCACGGGTACGTTGACCGTTGCGGCGGGAGCGACAGGTGCAACCGTCAGCGGCTCGGGCACGTCAACCGTCACGCTCAATGGCACGGCTACGCAGCTCAACGACTTGCTCGCGGGCAACAATGGCGGCACGATCGACTATCTCAACAGCTCGGACGCCCCGAGCGCGTCGACCACGCTGACGATGACGGTCAACGACTTGGGGAACACCGGCACGGGCGGAGCTTTGACCGCCACCGACACGGCCACGATCAACATCACCGCGCTTAACGACGCTCCCACGGCGGCGATCACACCGGCGTCGTACACCGTCAACGAACAAACCACGCTCACGCTCGATGGCACGGGCCTTTCGATTGCCGATGTCGATGCTGGCAGCGCGATCGTCACGGCTACGTTGAGCGTCGGCGAGGGAACGCTCACGGCCAGCGCCGGATCGACCGGCGCGACGGTCAGCGGCTCGGGCACGAACACGCTCGTGCTGACCGGCACCGTCACGCAGATCAACAATTTGCTCAACGGCAGCGGTCCCGCCTTCGTCAGTTACATCGACAACACCAATGCCCCCAGCGCCAGCACCACGCTCACGCTCACGGTCAACGATCAGGGCAACAGCGGCGCGGGTGGTGCCTTGCTCGGCAGCGACACGGCAACGATCTTCATCAACAACGTCAACGACGCGCCGGTGATTAGCAACGCGACGTTCACGATTGCCGAGGATAGCGCCACAGCCGCGAACGTCGGTTCGGTTCCGGTCACCGATCCCGACGCGGGTGACTCGCATACGTACAGCATCACCGCTGGCAACACGGGCGGCGCGTTCGCGGTCGACAATTCGGGCCAGATCACCGTGGCGAACGCCGCCGCACTGAACTACGAATCGATTCCAAGCTACACGCTGACCATTCGAGTGCAAGACGCGGCCGGGGCGTTCGACACTGCGACTGTGACCGTCAATCTGACCGACGTCAACGAGTTTGCCGTAGGCCCCGTCACGGACAACAACGTCGCGACCAATCAAGTCAACGAGAACGCGGCGAACGGCACGACCGTGGGACTCACGGCCCGGGCGATCGACAACGACCCGACAGACACGGTGACTTATACGCTCGACGACAGCGCCGGCGGCAAATTTGCCGTCAACGTCAACACGGGCGTGGTCACGGTAGCAGGAGCGCTCAACGCCGAAACGGCGCAAATTCACACGATCATTGTCCGCGCCACGAGCAGCGACGGCACCTTTAGCACGCAGTCGTTCACGATCAACGTGCTGGATTTGAACGAAGTGCCGATCGGTCCGGTAACGGATAGCGACAGTGCGACGAACGAAGTGGCTGAGAACTCGGCAATTGGCACCGTCGTCGGCGTCACCGGCCTAGCAACCGATGGCGACGTCACGGCGACAGTCACCTATACGCTCACCAACAGTGCGGGTGGTCGCTTTGCAATTGATGCCAACACCGGCGTGGTCACGGTCAACGGGGCGATCGACGCCGAGTCGGCCAGTAGTTACACGATCACCGTCCGTGCCTTGAGCAGCGATGGCAGCAATACTTCGCAGTCGTTCGTAATCAACATACTCGATGTGAATGAGTCGCCGGTCAGCGCGATTAGCGACACGAATGCCGGCACGAATCAGGTCAGCGAGGCTGCGGCGATCGGCGCTACGGTCGGACTCACCGCGTTCGCCGACGACACGGATGTCACCGACACGGTCAGTTACTCGCTCGACGATGACGCGGGCGGCTTGTTCACGATCGACGCGAACACCGGCGTGGTCACGGTCGCTGCGGGACTCGACGCCGAAACGGCCACGAGTCACACGATCATTGTCCGCGCCACGAGCAGCGACACGTCGTCGAGTACCCGTTCGTTCACGATCAATATTCTGGACGTGAACGAAGTACCACTCGGACCGTTGAGCGACGCGAACGGCGCTGTGAATGAGGTCGCCGAGAACGCAGCAAACGGCACGGTTGTGGGGATCACCGCGTTGGCCGTCGATGGCGACGTCACGGCGACGGTCACATACAGCTTGACGAATAGCGCCGGCGGTCGGTTCGCGATCAACGCCAGCACGGGCGTGGTCACCGTAGTGGGAGCGCTCGATGCCGAAGCGTCGACGAGCTATACGATCACGGTCCTCGCCACCAGCAGCGACACCTCTACTGGCACGCAGTCGTTCACGATCAACTTGCTCGATGTCAATGAATTCCCCACGACTGCGATCAGCGACACGAACGTCGCGACGAACCAAGTGGCTGAGAACGTGGCGATCGGCACGACGGTCGGCATCACGGCCCAGGCCAGCGACGGCGACGTGACCGACACGATTGGCTATTCGCTCGACGACGATGCAGGCGGGTTGTTCACGATCGATGCCAACACCGGCGTGGTCACGGTTGCCGGCGCGATTGACGCCGAGACCGCTACCAGCCTGACGATCATCGTGCGGGCCACGAGCAGCGACACGTCGTTCACGGTTCGCTCGTTCTCGATCAACATTCTCGACGTAAACGAATTCGCCACGACTCCGGTGATCGACTCGGACTCGGCAGTAGACGAGGTCACCGAGAACTCGGCGATTGGTACTGTGGTGGGAGTCACGGGTCTCGCCAGCGACGGTGACGTGACCGACACCATTGCCTATTCGCTCGACGATGATGCGGGCGGGTTGTTCACGATCGATGCCAATACCGGCGTAATCACCGTCGCCGGAGCAATCGATTACGAAACGGCTCACAGCTATACCGTCATTGTCCGGGCCACGAGTACCGACACCTCGTTCGCTACCCAGTCCTTCACGATCAACGTGCTCGACGTGAACGACAATCCCCCCACACTTGATCTCGACGGCGACGACAGCAGCGGCGCGACCGGCCTCGATTTTGTCACGACCTTTACCGAAGATGCCGGGGCGGTGTTGATCGGCGATTTCGATCTGACCATCAACGACCCCGACTCGCCGATCATCAACTCGGTGGTGATCACGATCACGAATCGGCTTGACGGCGCGGCCGAGCTACTAGCGGCCGACACCACCGGCACGAGCATCACCGCGGCCTATGTCAACGGCGTGTTGACGCTGAGCGGCGCGGACTCGCTGGCGCACTATCAGCAAGTCTTGCAGACGGTTTCGTACGTCAATCTGTCGGACGACGCCAATCTTACGGACCGTGTGATCACGTTTATATCGAGTGACGGCACGCTGACCGGCCCCACGGCCACCGCGACGATCCATCTGGTGGGCATGGCCGACGCCCCGACGTTGACCACGCCCGGGTTGGTGAACGCGGTCGAAGATACGCCGCTCGTGCTGTCAACGGCGACGACGGGTACGGCATTCTTGGCCGACGTCGATAGCGCCACGCTCGAAATGACCATTTCGGTGCTGTCGGGCAACGTCACGTTGGCGACCACGGCGGGCTTGACGTTCCTCACCGGCGACGGACTCCACGACACGACGCTTACGTTCACGGGGACCCAAGCGGCGTTAAATGCCGCGCTGGAGGGAATTCAATTCACGCCCGACACTGACTTCAACGGTCTGGCGTCGGTCACCTGGACGGTGCGTGATCCCGACAACCTGACAGCGACTGGAACCACCTCGGTCGACGTGTCGGCAGTCAACGACGCGCCGGTCATCACGGGCGTGACCACGGTTCAAACCGATGAAGATACCCCTGTGGTCTTTGGTGCGGCGCATGGCAACGCGTTCCAGGTCGTTGACGTCGACGCGGGAATTGTCAGCGTGACGTTGTCGGCAGGCAATGGCGCTCTAACCCTGGCATCGGTTCAAGGCTTGACGTTTGTCGTCGGCGATGGCTTGGCGGACGACACGCTGACGTTCACCGGAAGCGTGAGCGACGTGAACACCGCCCTCGACGGGCTGCAATTCACACCGGCGGCCGACTATCACGGTGCCGCCACGATCCAAGTGAATGTCGACGATCAAGGCAACACCGGCACGGGGGGCGTGCTGAGCGATTCGTTAACTACGCTGCTGCAAATCAACAGCGTCAACGATGCTCCGGTCGGGGTCGACGATCGAATCGAGACTCGCAATATCGACACGATCGTGATTTCTACGGTAGGTTTCCTGTTGAACGACACTGACGTCGACGGCGACACGCTGACGGCGACCCTGTTGACCCGCCCGACACATGGCACGTTGGTCGAGTCCGGCGGCGGAGCTTGGTTGTATGTGCCCGACGTGACTTTCTTCGGCGACGATACGTTCACCTACATTACGAGCGATGGCCAAACGACCTCGCAGCCGATTACCGTGACCATCGCGATCAGCATCGCTGGTGGTCCCAACAGTGGTGGCGGAGCGTCGAACGCCGCGGCGGTGAGTGGCATCGTGTCGGGCGCGTTGATTACTAGCGCTAGCAAGGAAGAGTCCACGAGCGTCGTCAATACCCAGACCACCACGACCACAGTGTTGCCGGTGACTCGTGAGGTCGTGAACGAAGCGCCCGGCGGACCGCTGCAGAACAATGCCAATTCCATGCCCACTGTCATCGAAGTTCGCACACTCGATACCGATAGCCAGGCGAGTGCCAATTTCCGTAGTGCCCTGATCGTGCGGAGCGAGACGAATTCGCGTGCTAGTGACTCGTCGATTGCCCGGCTACTGTCGCCGTTGACCACGTATACGCCGTTCAACGTCGGCACGATGCACACCATGCTCGACGGCCTCCGCGATCAGGTCGAAATGCGTTGGGAGTCGATGCACGTGTCGACCGGCTCGGTGGCCGTCACGGCGGTTGGTCTCACCGCCGGTTATGCGCTCTGGGCGTTGCGTGGCGCTCATCTCGTGGCCACGTTGTTGACGACGATGCCCGCCTGGTGGAGTATCGATCCGTTGCCGATCTTGACCGCGACGCAGGCCATGAAGATGCGCGACGATGACCACGAGGAGACGCTGGCCGACATTGCCGGCGGAGCCAAGAAGGCCAAATCTGCCAAGTAGCCGGGCTTCTCGGTGAGGTTGCCAACGATTTGCCACGATTTCGCACAACTTTCGCGATTTGCTGCCTAAACTGCCGGGATCCGGGCCTGTTATGGTAGTTAGATCAATGTGCATGGCGGGAGTTGGCGATGGATCAGGCTCATTTGGCGCAGTTGCTGATGCGACATCGAGTCGCGTTGTATGCCTATATTTTTGCGAGCGTTCGGCACCATGCCGATGCCGAGGACATTCTCCAGAATGTTTCGCTTGCCGCAGTCGAGTCGAGTGCTCAGCTAAACGATGAGTCCGGCTTCCTGCCGTGGACGTTGGAAATTGCGCGGCGCAGGATACTCAAGCATTTCCGCTACCTCGATCGTGTTCAGGCCCTCGCCCCGGAAGTCCTCACCCAGTTGTCCGACGCGACGCTGAGGGTCGAGCGCCTAGTGCCGAGCTCGCGATATCAAGCCGCCCTGCAAGGGTGTCTCGAGCAGTTGCCCCCGGCAAGTCGGCGCTTGATGCAGTGGCGTTACGATGGTTCGGTGCAAAACGCCAGCGAATTGGCATCGCGCGTGAGTCGCAGCGTGCAGTCGATCTATGCGCAGATCAAACGAATCAAGGTCGCCTTGCGCTCGTGCGTCGAACAGCGACTGGCCAAGGAGTTATAAGCGTGCTCTCGGCTGCAGAACTTGACGAATTGCAAGCATTTCTCGATCGAGAGCTTTCGCCCGAGTCGAGTGCGCGAGTTGCCGCGAGACTTGCCGTCGATCCCGCCTGGGCCGAGGCTTTGGTGACGCTCGCACGAGAGACCACGGTCTTAAGCGATTGGGCGCGAGTCCATCAGCGAGCGGAGCGAATTGACGTCCAGGCGGCCGACAATCGACGAGTGGTTCGGGCCTTGGCTTCTGCGCGCATGTGGCTCGGCTCGGCTGCAGCCCTCGCCTTGATTGCGACGGGAATCATCCGTTGGACCCAATCGACACCCGACACTGCTGCTTCTGTGGTGGCAAGGATCGAACAAGTTACGGGGCAAGCCTTTATCACGTCCCTCGCCGTGCGAAGCGTCGCGACCGTGGGGGTGGTCATTGAATCTGGTCAAGGTTTGGAAGTTCAGGGCGAAGATAGTTCGCTCGTGGTGCGCTATGCCGATGGCACCCGTCTGGCAATCGATGGAGACGCGAAGATTGACGAGTTCGTCGGCGGCGCACCAGGGACTAAGAAACGCGTGCGAATCGCAACCGGCGTGTTGCGGGCGGATGTCGCCAAGCAACCGTCTGATCGACCGATGAAGTTAATGACACCCTCGGCCGAGATCGTGGTGCTCGGAACCAGCTTTGATCTCTCCGGGGACGATGATTTGACCCATGTTGAAACGTCCGAGGGAGCGGTCCGACTGATTCGCAAGAGCGATGGACAGTCGATCGAAGTCCCTGCGGGCTTCGCGGGCATTGCTCACAGCAACACCACGCTCGACGCGCACGCTTCTGCGCCACGCTTGCAATCGTCGCGATTCACGACCCCCGGCTATTATCGCACGACCCTGTTGTCGCCAGACGGTCGCACCTTGGTAACCTCGCGATTCAACTCAAACGTTGTACAGCTGTGGAACACGCTGGATGGCAGCCTGTTGACGACACTACAAGATCCGGCGGACGCGATTGTCGCCACGGCGATATCCCACGATGGGCTCCGCCTAGCGACCGGTGCGAGCCATGGCGCAATCACCGTTTGGAATCTTGACACACATCAAAGGCTAGCATCATTCGCTGGTCGCACCGAGTTACAGTCGCTGGCATTTTCTCGATATAGTAAGACACTCGCCGCGCTCTCGGGCCCCGCGCAACAAGCCAAGTCATTGACCGTAATTGATTTGACAACGAATGCACCCCACACCCACGATCAAGTTTTTCCCGGGGAATTCTGGGCATTTTCACCCGCGGGCAAGACGCTTATCACCGCCTCGTCGAGAACTTCGAGCGTGACGTTGTGGGATGTGGCGTCGGGAGTCGAAAAACGCGTGCTGCGAGAGTTTCCGCAGCGCGTGATCTGCCTCGCCTTGTCGCCCGATGAAACAGACTTGGTCGTGTCCGACATGAGCGGTCGCGTGACTCTGTGGAACGTCGAGACCGGCGAGTTGAGCCATACTTTTCGCCCCTTGGGAGGCACGGTCCATGGCTTGGCGTTTTCTGCCGATGGCCAGCGTTTAGCGATGGGCCAACGACACGCGACGGTGCGCTTGTGGAATGTCGCTGATCACCAGCCGATCGCCACGCTGACGGGTTCCGTAGCCCCCAGCAGCACCGCCACGATTCGGCCTATTTTCTTCAGTGCGGACCGTTCGACACTGGCAACCACCGAGAGCCACGATGCCGGCCTGGTTCGACTTTGGCGTCTTCCTCCTTAAGTATCTCGCTGCTGACGCTTCCACCCCATTTCATTTCCCTTCAGAACATCACCCTCTCCCTGAGAATTGAGAAACCATGATGCGCTATCGCTCTTGTTCTTTGCTGACGTTACTCGTCGGGTTTGGTTTAACGACGATTCCGCTTGGACCTGCGGTCTCGGCAGAGTTTACTTCGCATCCGCCGTTGCGTTCTTTGCCCACAATCTCAAGCCGCCCGTTGGTCAAGGGACCGACGCGGTTCGTCGCCCCCGCGGGAGATGATCGCCACGATGGAACCGAAGCCGCGCCGTGGAAAACCCTGACCCACGCAGCGCGTCAACTGAAGCCGGGCGACACGCTGTACTTGCGCGGCGGCACGTATTACGAGACGGCGCGAATCACCGTGGCCGGCACAGCCGATCAACCGATCACGATCGCCTCCTATCCGGGCGAGTTGGCCGTGCTCGACGCCGGTCATCGCGACTTTTACGAATCACCCGCTCAAGCCTGGGAACCGTTTCCGGCGGGCGGCGCCGACGAGTATCGTTCGACAAAGTCGTATCCGAGCGGTGGCAGCGGCGGGAATTTTGGCGACTCGCTGGTTCCCTTTCACCGGTACATGACTTTCGGCGACCTGCGCGCCACGAACGAGTTGTACCGTGAAGAACTCAACAATCGAGCCGATGGTCCCGTCGGCATGTACGCGGGTCCCGGGGCGAGACGCGATCCCGACACGGGCCGCATTCATATCCGACTCAGTCACACCCAACTCGACGGTCTCGGCAAACATGCCTATCGCGGCGAAACCGATCCGCGTAAACTACCGCTGGTGATCGTGGGCGCTGACTTTGGGCTCGTCATCGAGGGGGCCAAGCATGTGAAGATGCAAGACCTCGTGATTCGCGGCACGAAGGACGTGAGTCTTCGCATTTCACATGGCGAACAACTTGAGTTTGATGGCGTGACGCTTTACGCCAACTCGCTCGGATTGCGAACGGACAATACGCACGGGCTCCGCTTTCATAACTCAGCGTTCCGCGGGCACACGGCCCCCTGGCACTCGCGGTTTCATCACAAGAACCGGGCCGGAGCGGGCTACCTAGTTCTTACCGGGCCGGGTGATGCCGACTTTGAATTTTCGCATTGTGACCTCACCGATCATCACGACTGCATGACCTTTCGCAGCGTCGATGGCATGAGCATCCATCATTGCCTGATCGAGAATTTTAACGATGACGGCATCGAACCGGGTCCCAAGAAGGAACGGGGACGCACGGTCGTCTATCAAAATCGCATTGCCCAAATTCTCGGACCATTCACGGCTCACGGCAATCGAACCGAGCCCATGGCGACTGAGCCCGGCAGCGGCGTGTACGTCTATCGCAATGTGGTTGATCTGCGGCAGGGGATCTACAAGACGCCTCCTGCGTCGCCGGACCCCAGCGGAAGTTTTCTCAATGAGCCGACCACGATCGTGGCGAGCGACCACGGCAGCCCGACGTTGCCGAACTACTACGTTTATCACAATACGTTCCTGATGGCCGATGGCCCCTTTCGCAACTATTACGGCTTCACCTGGGGCGCTCACACGCACGACACCGTTCGCCGTGTGTTCAACAATATCTTCGTGCAAGTGAACGGCGTACCGGCGTTAAACTATACGGCCATCGCACCTGCCGACGATTTCCAAGCCGATGGCAATCTGTTTTGGGCCGTCAAGCATGGACCGGAATTTAGCGGTGATCTGTTTCGGGCCTTTCGCTCATCGCCGCAATACGTAGCGAGTCAACGCCACTACGCGCCAGGCTGGAGCACGCACGACCGCTGGGGCGATCCAAAGTTTGTAGCGCTCGCTGAGCCGGGCTCGGCGACGCTCAATGTCGGTCTGCAACCCGATAGTCCTGCCATTGACGCGGGAGTACCGATTCCCAGCGAATGGCCCGATGTTTTACGCGAGCAAGATCGCGGACAACCCGACCTTGGTGCCTTGCCGCGGGGCGTGGAACTCTGGCACTTTGGAGTTTCCCGTCCGTCGGTGAGTAAACCGTAACTGTCTTGGGAACAAAACGGCGTTCACGACACCTTCGGCACCGCCCAGTGACCGTCGCGGTACTCACGACCGACGAGCCGGTTGGCCTCGTCATCGCCACGGAAGCGTTCCTGTCGCGGGTCGAACTCCAACGCTCGACCCGTGCGGATCGCGATGTTGCCCAAGTGACAGAGCGACGACGAAAGATGACCAATCTCGATATCCGCGTTCGGCAAACTGCCTGACGCGATGCAGTCGGTGAAGTTCTGCGCATGCGGCGTCTCGCGGTCGGCGAACTTGCCGGAGTCGAGGAGCTTGTTCTTCGGCCCGAACATCTGCCAATTGTCACCTTTGCCCAACAGCAACATCCCTTCGGTGCCATAGAACGCACAGCCATTCTCGTAACCTTCTTGGCGATAGGGGCTCCAGATTCGCATCTCGAACACGAGTTGCTTGGGCCCGCCGTTCTTCGCGGCATCGGCATACTCGAACAACACCGTCTGCGTGTCAGGGAACTGTTGGTCGTCGTCGAAGAAATACTTGCCGCCCGCGGCCACGATCCGCGATGGATGCGTGGTCACGCCCAAGCCACCTCGGGCAAGATCAGCGTCGTGGACACCGTCGTTGCCGAAGTCACCGGTCCCGAAGGCATGCCACCAGTGCCAATTGTAGTGCAGACGATTGGCCTGATATGGCACCATCGGCGCGGGCCCGACCCACAAGTCGTAATCGATCTCGGGCGGTGCTTCGCTCGGCGTCCCGTGGCCGATGTTGCGACGCCGCTGACTATTCCATGCTTTCGCCACGAGCACTTCGCCGATCGCCCCGCCGTGCAACAACTCGAAGGCGCGTTGCACATGCGGACCACTGCGGCTTTGCGTGCCGTGCTGGACAATCAGCTTGTGTCGTCGCGCGGCTTCGACCATCAACCGCCCTTCGCGAATGTTGTGTGAACACGGTTTTTCGACATACACGTGCTTACCAGCTTCAAGGGCCAGCATCGTCGCGGGGCCGTGCCAATGGTCGGGCGTCGCTACGATGACGGCATCGACGCTTTTGTCATCGAGCACGCGCCGCAGGTCTTGCACGACCTGTGGCTTGCTTGCTCCGGTCAGCTTCTCGGCCGTAGCACCCGCCCGATTGCGGTCGGGATCGCAGGCATAGACGATCTCGACATTTGCCAGCTTCG
>JAEUIL010000750.1 GCA_016794255.1 Planctomycetaceae bacterium
GGCGTCGAGAGCAATCAGCTCAGCGATCTGCGGCAAAGCGGGTTGATTGTCAACGACAACACGCCCGACCCGAACGATCCGCTACGCGAAACCGACGTTCCCTACGAGCCCGCCGAGGTGCCGCGTCTCGCCCCGCTGCACGATGAGGCGTTTTCGTTGGATGCGCGTGCCCGTTCGTACCTGCACGTCAATTGCAGTCACTGCCATCGGTTCAACGGCGGCGGCTCGTCGTATATCTACTTGCAACACGATCTAAAGTTGCGCGACACGAAAGCGATTGGCGTTCGGCCCACTCAAGGAACGTTCGGCATTCACGAGGCGCAGCTGCTAGCTCCAGGCGATCCGTATCGTTCGGTTCTTTACTTTCGATTGGCCAAGACCGGCCCAGGACACATGCCGCATCTGGGCGCAAAGCTCGTCGACGAACGGGCCCTCGGCGTGATTCACGATTGGATTCGCCAATTGCCCGTGCGACTCGACGATCAGGTGCAGATCGAGCGACTCATCGAGATCGACGAGCCCGCCGCCATCCGTCAGGAACTGAAGGAGCGTGCTCGGTCCGAATGGAAAGCCGCCCGACAAATTGCTCGCGGAGCCAAACGGGAGGAGGCGAACGACGACGATCGTGCCGCCGCCAGACGTCAGATCGATGCCGAGTACGCGGCCAATGTGTCCAAGCGGAACGACGAGCGACGCAAGATCATCGCCGAGTTTCTCGCAAATCCGGCCAAAGCGATGCTCCTGGTCGAGGCGACCCGGCGCGATCGGTTGCCCGCGGGGACGCGCAAGCTGGTGCTGGAAACGGCCCTGGCGGCTACGGTTGACGTAGCGATCCGCGATCTGTTCGAGGCGTTTATCCCTGCCGATCAACGAACCAAACGGCTCGGCGACACGATCGATGCTGCCGAGTTGCTGCGACTGACCGGCGAAGTGGAACGCGGCCGACGGCTGTGGCACGAGTCGACTGTCGTGCAATGCCGCAATTGTCACCGTATCGCCGGTAAAGGGACCGAGTTGGGGCCCGACCTCGACGCGATCGGCAAGAAGCACAACCGCGCGAAGCTGCTGGAAAGTATCATGCAACCGTCATTGCAGATCGAACCGAAGTATGCCCTGTGGCTGGTCGAGACCAAGTCGGGCATGGTTCACACAGGCCTCATGGTCCGGCAGAATGATGACGAGGTCGTGCTCCGCGACGCGCAGAACAAAGAGCATCGCGTGGCAGCCGCGGATATCGAAGGCGTCTTTCCGCAACAGAAGTCGATCATGCCCGAGATGCAGTTGAAGGATTTCACCGCCGAGCAAGTCGCCGATCTGCTGGCCTACTTGAGTTCGCTCACGGCGACTCCGCCGAAACCTTAGCCCATTCGCAGGACAATCGCTTTACGGCGTCTTCACCGGCACGCTGATGATGAGTCCGGCGTAACGGGCAACGTCGGGATTCATCGGCGCGGGGGCATGGCACTTCAAGCATGACGAGAACAACGCGATCGAGCCGGCATGGCGATAGACGCCATCGTGGACCTGTTCGTGACTCTCTTTTCCCTGCACGAACAATCGCGCCGCTTCGCGTTCGAAATCGTCTTGCGGTTCGTGGCCGAGCGACATCGCCTGGGCGTTGACCGCCAACCAGCGAGCCCGCATCTTCCAGCGCAATTGGATGTCGGCAAACACCTCTTCCATGACGCGTGACGGCACCGCGATCTGCTTATTCTGCCGGGCCGCGTCGTCAAAGTAGCGACGATGCATCGCGTGCAGGGTGGCGATGTAGGTGTCGTGCAACAGCTTGGCCTGCGTTCGCGCCTGCTCGACGGTCAGCCGCGGCTCGTCGCTCGGTTTTTCCGCGGCCATCCCATGTGCGATGAACATGTATGCCACGACAAACGCAACGATCCAAGTCGACAGACGCATGGCCATTGTTTCCGGGTGTTCCAACGAACTAGACGAAGCCTACGAATCACAATCGCATTCAGGCAAACAAACACGCCTCGACAAGCTGCGAGCTCGCCGAGGCGTGTGAGTTTCAGAAATCTACGCGAGTCTTACCCGCGGAGATGGGACTAGCCCTTCTTGGCTTCTTCCGGCGGGACGCCGTTCTTCCAGGGGCCGGCCAGTTCCATGTACTTCGGCGGCACGAGCAAGCTGCCAGTGTCGCCCGCCTTCCAACCCGTAGCGTGCAACGGCTTCGCCCGTTGGGCCGACATGTTTTCCCAACGCTGCGACCACGAGGCATCGCCTTCGCTGTAGGTCTTCGACGCTTCGTCGAAGTGATACACCTTACCGGTGCGGTAGCTCATCGCGCCCAACACCACAACAGCAATGGCCGCGGCACCGAGGTCCGGCGGATTGTTGCAGCTGGCCGGCTTGTTCTCCTTCATCGCTTCGAGCCAGTTTTTGAAATGGGCGTAGGTCGTGTCACCGCCGCCGCCGGTCTTGATCGTCTCGCTCTTGATCTTGCTGTCGAGCGTGACCTGCGGACGTTCGGCAATGAACTCGAACTCGGTGAACGCTTCGCCGTTGCCGAACTCGAACGCGCCGTGGTGACCGCGAATCACCTGCTTGATGCGGCTGGCCTCGTTGCACATCGTGGCGGTAATCAACGCTTGGCTACCTTCCTTGAAGTCGGCGACCACCGTGGCGACGTCCGGCACTTGGCGACCATCGTACTCGAGGAAAATGCCGCCCGCGCCGACCACGCGGCCCGGGAAACGCAGGCCCGTGGCCTTGAGCATCGACGTCGTGCGATGCACGAACAAGTCGGTGTACATGCCCGAGCCGAACGGCCAATAGCAGCGCCATTGAGCGTAGACAGCGCGATCAAAGTCTTGGTGCTCGGCCAACCCTTCGTCGACGCCCAACCAACGCTTCCAATTGATCGTCTTCGGGTTCATGTCCGTCGTCAGATTGTAATAGCGCCACTGACCGACGTTCGAGTTGCGGAAGTACTCGGTTTGGAAGCCGAGCACTTTGCCGAGCTTACCGGCTTGCAGCAACTCGCGGGCTTGATCCCACACGCCGAGGCTGGTCGACTGCACGCCGACCTGCATGACTTTGCCCGACGACTTCCACGCCTCGACGACGGCCATCGCTTCGTTAACCGTCTTGGTCATCGGCTTTTCGCAGTAAACGTTCTTGCCGGCCTTGAGCGCATCGATGATCTGCTTGGCGTGCCAGTGATCGGGCGTGCCGATGCAGACCGCGTCGACATCTTTGTCGGCCAACATGTCCTTGTAATCTTCGTACCGCTTCGGCTTGATGCCGGTTTCCTTCTCGATGTAGTCGCAGACTTTGTCTTCTTGGACCTTGTAGACTTCCGACACCGCGACGAGATCGATGTTGGCCCCTTCGCTACGGAGCTTGGCGAGCGTCTTGACGTGAGCACCGAAACCACGACCACCAGGTCCGATGAAGCCGATGCGGATCCGATCGCCAGCGCCGGCGGCATTGGCCGAGGCGGGGGCGGCAATCAAACCGGCAGCCGCGGCGGCGGCCGAGGCGCTCTTCACAAAGTCGCGGCGCGATACGTTCTTATCCATGGCGAGAAGTCTCCAAATGCCAAAACGGGCGGGCTGAGGGTAACGAGGCTTGGATGCACCGGTGGCGCAGACCGCTAGTATAGTCACCGGCTACGGAAAATGCAGCGCCCTGGTTATCGCTGAATGGGCGCGAAACACGGGCAAATTCGTGCAGTCCCGGGTGGCGGAACGCAAGGCAGAGCAATAGCTTCCGTGGAGGCGTCAGGCCGCGGTCGGACGAGTAACTACATCAACTCGGCGATCACTTTGCCACCGTGACTGATGAACACGGGCCGATTTTCACGGGTGTAGAGCGGTCGGTCGTGATCGAGGCCAAGCTTCTCGTAAACGGTCGACGCGTAATCCTCGGGTCGCAGCGGACGTTCGAGCACGAACCCGCCGTCACGATCGGTCTTGCCGATCACTTGGCCGCCACGCACCCCGGCACCGGCGAAGACCATCGAGTAAGCGTTCGTCCAATGATCGCGCCCCTGGAACTTGTTGAGCCGCGGCGTGCGACCGAACTCGGTCACGAAGCAGACGAGCGTTTCATCGAGCAGGCCCCGATCGTCAAGATCGCGAACCAAAGCGGCGAACGCTTGATCGGTGCTCCCCATCATCCACCAGGTACCAATGCCGTAGCGTCCCTCGCCACCGGCGGCAATCCGCTGCGTGCCGCAGGAACCGTTCGTGTAGATATAGTCGTGGTGATCCCAATTCATGTTGAAACCGCCGGGCGTCTTGGCCGACATCGGCTCGCGGACGTCGACGGTCACGAATCGCACGCCCGACTCGATCAAGCGACGACCGAGCAAATAGCACTGCCCACGATGTCCGCGGCCGTAGGCCTCGCGCACGGCGTCGGTCTCTTCACTCAGACGGAAGGCGCGTTGCGTGCGCGGATTGCTAAGCATATCGGAGGCTTGCGCAAACATGGCCGACATCGTGCCAACACTATCGCCCGGCTCCGGGCGTACCCCAACATTCAAATTGCTCAGCAGATCGAGACGATCGTGAAACCGCCCCTCATCAATCCCCGTAAGCAAGCCGAGATCGTTGACCTTCCAAGCCGGGTCTGAGAGATCTCGACCGCCGGTCTTAAACACTTTGGTACTCGCCGAGAGAAACCCATGCCGGGTCATCGCGGCTTGCTCGTGATTGCCCGGGACCATGATGTAGGGTGGCAGCCATTCGCAATCGCTACCGAGCCGATGGGCCACGACCGAACCGATGTCGGGCATCTCGATCGGACCGCCCGGCACCGACCCGCTCAGCACGTATTGCGTGCCCAGCGGATGGCCATTGGCGACGTTTGTGGTGTGATGAAACGAACGCACCACCGCCAGCTTGTCGGCAATCGCCGCGCTCTTGGCACACAACTCGGTGAACTGGATGCCCGGCACACGAGTCGCGATCGGCTTGTAAGGGCTACGGTGCTCCGCGACCGCGTCGGGCTTAGGATCCCAGGTATCGAGATGCGACAGGCCCCCCTGTTCGAGAATGACAATCACATTCTTCGCCCGGCCGGTTGGTCGACGTTGACTCGTAGCGGCAGGCAACGATCGCAACGGGTGCGTCAAACTCGCAGCGAGTCCAAGTCCGATGAAACTGCGGCGCTGCAGACGGGAAAAGACCCGAGACATGAGGATGTTCGTCTCGCAAAACGGGCGGGAGGTGTCAGGCGGGACTTTCTATAGTATCGGCAGGGCCTGATGGATGCAACGGTGGAAAAGCCGCCCAAACGCACGGATTCATAGTGAGCTGCCGCTCGAAAACGCAGTGCGTCCCGTCGTGCAATCGCCAAGAAAATGGAGCCGGCGATCATTGATCGTCAGGCATTCAGTTCGCGGCGCAAATTCTCGACCGCGGCCTCTTTGGCTTTGGCCTCGACTTCCACGGTCAAACGCTTTCGTCGCCAGCAGGAGGGAAAATCAGCGATGTCGATAAAGTCGTGATGCCGCGCGGGCTGCGGACCATGCCAGCCTTCGAGCGGACTCGAGATATGAAACATTGGCTCGCGATTCCAGGTGGCGGTTGCCAGCCGAGTCGCTTGTTCAACGCTGAGTCCGTCGGGCAAGCAACGATGGTGATG
>JAEUIL010000775.1 GCA_016794255.1 Planctomycetaceae bacterium
AAGGCCCGATAGCGAAATGCGGGGGACTTCACGATTGGTTGTGACAGCCGCACGTCGTCGCGCCGCGGCACGATGGTCCAGTGCTCGGTGACGTGATACCACCGCACGCCGAGTTGATCGAGATACTCGATCGCGCCGTGAGCCAGGCCCGCGTCGGCATGGGCGACGATCCACAGTCGCGAACCCTCGGGCCACAAGCAAAACGCCTCAGGGCCAAGTCCTTTCAGCTTGTCGATGGCTCCGGCCGGCACGCCGCTGTCGGACGTATGAGCGAGCGTGATGCCCGAGTCGCCGCGGTCGGTCGAACGTGTGAACTCGTGATTCGTGATTTGTTTCAAGTACTGCAACAGATCGCCGACCGCCGCGGTGGCATCGACCGAGAGTTTCTCAGGTGCGACGATCCGGTCGCCATAGCGCGGCGTGTTTCCGCCATCGGCGGCGAAGGTGAGCGACGTGAGACAAGCAAGGGCAATCAGCGTGCGCATGGCGTGAATCTCGACGAAGAAGGTCAGCGTAAGGAACTCGATTGGCTCGCATTGCCCGGTAAGCCGGCTCGCCACGCGGCGTGATAATCCAGCACCCCGCGTTTGATCTGCGGCGGCACGTCGCCGGCAGCAAGCTTCACGAGCGCGGCGTAGCGTTCGGCATCTTGAGCACGCAGCAAGCTGGCGATCTGCACCGCAACGGACTCGTCGAACTTCGCCAATCCGGTGACGAGCTTTGTCTCGTCATTACCGATGCGCGACAGCATCTCGGCTGCGTACGCATTCGGACTGCGATAGCTGCCATCGCCGTCGCCATCGATCCGAATCGCGCCGCAACAGCCGACGCAGTGCGTGCTCGCGTCGGGAGACGTGGGTTGGTACGGCTTGGCGCTCGGCCAATACAAACCCTTCACGCCAGCGCCGACCGCCACGGCGACGACATGCGCATCGTGCTTGAGCCCCGTCAGATGCCAGGTTCCCCGCCATCGTACTCCGCGTGGCAGAGCGGATGACCCCGTGGTTTGCGGCTTGGCGGTGACTGCCACACCGTTCACGTACAACCGCACCTCGGGCGTCGGCACCCACCTCGGGCCACACGCCTCGACCGCGATCTGGTACTCGTCACTCTTCGGCGCCAAATCGCCGGGGCCCGCCTGACCGTTAATTGTGGCTTTGCAAATCAGCCCCGAGCCCGACATGACCCGCCCGGCGCGCAAACTGCGGCATGCCGCGGCCACGTCGATCTCGCTCGGATCACGATCGTCGACCTGAATATAGGTCCGTCCTTGACCGACAAAGTGCTTTGAAACGTCGTGCGAATCGCTCGAACCGATCGGTGTGATGGCAAGTCCGCGATTCAGCAGCCCGAGCCAATCGTTGAACAGTTGCCACGGATCGTTCTGCGTGGCTCCCGAGTTCACGACTTCCATGGCGTTCGCCGGCAGGGACCAACCCTCACGGTCCTCGCCGGCCATGGCAATGTGTCGAGTTGGACCGAACGGCCGAAAGCCGCTGTGCAAGTCTCGGGCATGATTGAGGATCACGATCCGCTCGGGGCCGGCCGCTTGTAATGCGTCCCCCACCTGCTGCCAATCGGTACCGCGATGGTCGAGCACGGGCATGTCGGCCGTTAGCGGAAAGACGTTGAAGTGGCCAACCTTGGTTGTTACCTCGTTGCCAATGACCGGTGTAAAGAAACGTCGCACGCCAAGTTGTTCGGCAAAAGGCGCGTGATTGATCTGCACGTTGTGATCCGTCGCGATCGGCAGTTCGATCCCTTCGCCAGCCAGCGTGATCATCCGCTCCTGGATCGTCGAGTCGCCGTGACCCGAGTAGGTCAGCGTGTGGACATGCGTGTCACAGGCGACCCAACCGGCGGTGTCGACCTCACGCGTGAGAGAGAGCCGAACTTCTTTGACGTCTCCGGCAGTGATTTGCACTTGCGCTTGGGCCAACGAGTACTCGAACCCGCGACCGGCGTAGATCGTGTACCGGCCGCGCGGCACGCCGAACGGGGCGCGGCCCGTGGCGGTGTAGAGCACACCGGGTCGCACCGCCAACGTGTCGTTGCTCACCGCGGAGGTCGTCATGAGCGAACCATGTTCGTCGACGATCGTGATCCGCGCGGGGATTGGCTGACCCGCTTGATCGACGACCGTGATGTCGATTTTCCCCTCGGCTAACACCTCGGCCTGCGGTCGATCATCGAGCGTGACGTCGCCGATCCAGATATCGTCGGCGGCCTTGTCGGTCGAGCTGATCTTGAGCGTGTGCTTGCCCGGGGCGAGCTTGTCGGTCGGCAGCGGCCAGAACGTGACCATCGCGTTTTCGTCGCGCGGCAGCCGAGCGATTTCGTGCTCGTCGATTCGGATCCGCCACAGTTGTTTCAGATCGCGATGACGCACGCGCAATGTTTGCGGGCGAAACTTTTCGCTCAGCTCAAACTCGGCGGTCCATTCCCGTCCCGCGGCCTGCTCGGGAAACTCGTTCCACTCGCGCGGCTCGGCGTTGCGCAAATGTTTGAGCCCGACCACGACCGGGAGTTCCGCCGCGACGACCATCGCCGGGAGCATTCCAATCACGAACCAGACAACACCCAGGCGCAGCAGCAAAGACATGGCGGGCTCGCAAGAGGGGCAGAGAATGAGCAGCTAGTCGCCCAGTACGTCCTGCAAAACGTCCTCGGACACGTAGATCGGCAGCGGCGGATCGCACGTGACCGCGACGGCAATGGCATCGGACGGCCGACTGTCGATCTCGATCAACTCGCCGTTCTGCCGAATACGGAGCTTGGCGTAGTACGTGCTCTCGCGCAACTCGCTGATCACGACGCTTTCGAGTTCGCCGCCAAGTTGGTCGGCCACGCTAAGCAGCAGATCGTGTGTGAGCGGTCGTTGCGGCACGACCCCTTTCACGCGGCGATCAATGCTCGTGGCCTCAAAAATGCCGATCAAGATCGGGAACGTGCGATCGCCCTCGACTTCCTTCAGGTAGATGACTTGTTCGTCGGTGATCTCGTTGATCACGATTCGCGACAGTTCCATTTGCACCGGCATACTGCACCCAAGCAGACAAGAGACAAGACGACGCCGAGCCGAACAGCTCGACGAGCTAAATTATAGAACTAGCTTTGCAGTCGATGCCAGTGGGTGAAACTGATTCCGCAAACTGCAGGAACTACGACGAAGTTTTTCCGCCTGCGACTCTTGACTCTCGCGGGGCAGCGTGGTTGTGCGAACTCATCGCCTGCGACTGATAGCAACTCTGCCGCTGCTCGATTGCTGCTAGCGCTCACAGAATTTGCTCGCAACTGCTCTCGCGGCGCTCTCGGGTCGACGTTACCATCCGCACCCCCACGACGGTCTCGCGATCGGCGCGGGGACGTTGTGTCGTCTTGACTACCGTCTCCTACGAAAGGTCGCGGTTATGCGCCGTCGGGCATTTGCCGCACTGCCGCTGCTCGTCGTTTTCGCCTGGAGCGGATGCAACCGGCCCGCGGTGAACGCGCACCCCGGCCTGCACCCCGATCAGGATCAGGCCGTCGCCGGCTTGCAACGACTGTGGGACGCCAAGCTGAGGTTCTCGCAAGCAGGTGCGCATCAAGTCGTGATCGAGGTTGATCTGGCTACAACTCAGGTCACCGATGCAGGCCTGATGCACCTGCGCGATCTGACCACACTTGAACGACTCACGCTCAACGGCACGACGATCGGCGATCGCGGCTTGGAAAATCTCGCCGGGCTCAAGAATCTCCGCGTGCTCAATCTGCTCGATACGCAGATCAGCGACAAAGGTCTTGTGCATCTGCGGGCTTTGACGAATCTGGTAGAACTGAACCTGAGCTACACGCACATTGGCGACGCCGGTCTCGCCGCCCTCAAAGATCTGACACAACTACAGTACCTGGACCTACGCAACACCAAAGTCACCGATAACGGCTTGGTGCATCTCAAAACGCTCGTCGAACTGCAAGAACTAAATCTCAGTTCAACCCAAATCACGGATGCCGGCCTTGTGCATCTGCGGCCTTTACGCAACCTCAATCGCTTGCAACTGGGCCAAACCGGCATCACGGATAAGGGACTGTCGGATCTCAAGCAACTCGATCAGTTGCAGTATCTGTCGGTTCGTGCCACCTCGGTCACCGATGCCGGTTTGCAGCATCTCAAGTCGTTGCCCCGGCTCCGCAATCTAGTCGTCTCACGCACCCGAGTCACGGAAGATGGCATCGCGGGGCTACAAAAACCGCTGCCTGGCGTGACCATTTATCGCTAGAGAAACAGGCTCGAACTTCGTAGCCCATTAGGATTGCAGCTTGGCGACGCTCAATTCGTGACGCAAGCGACGCGCCTCTTGTTCGAGTTCCATCCGTTGCCGCTGCCAGAGTTGCTGCGCTTGGCGATGCTCGGTGACGAGCACATTCTGCTCTTGTTCGCGGGCTACGAGCGCGGCCGCTTGAGTTTCCAGCTCACGTCGTCGAGCGTCGAACCAGCCGGTAAGTTGCTCGTGACGTTCTGACAGTTCATGCACCTGTTGTCCGATTTGCTCGCGCAGGTGCTCCAGGGCTAGCTTGCGACGTTCGAGTTCGCTCGCTTCGAGTCGATATTGATCGACCATTCGCTGACGAGACTGTCCCAGCGACTGCGTTAGCTTCGCCGACGGCTGTATCGTGGCGAGCTGATTCCATAGTTCCTCGGTGGCGAGCCGCAGTTCGAGTGTCTCGCGATGCAAACGCAGCACATCCTCGTGCTCGTTCTCGACGGCCGCGCGGCGTGCGTTGACTTCGTCGGCTTGGTGCTCGACGATCTTGCGCTTCTCAATCAGTTCGGCCTCGCGACGTCGTTGATCGTCGGCCAGCCGCTGTCGATCGACCCGGGCCTGCCCTTCCAATCGCTCCCGTTCTGCTCCCAATGCGGCCCGTTGTCGATCGACCTCGGCCAACCCTGCGCGGAGTTGCTCCTCCGCCTGTTCCAAAACTCGTTCACGATCCGCGGTCATTTCTTCGCGGCAACTCAAGCTATCGGCCAACTCACGCTGAGCGGGCGAGGGCTCGGCTTGACGACGTGACCATTCGTACTCGGCTTCTTCGAGCGCTTCGAGTCGCTCGGCCAACTGGGCCCGTTCGAGCGCCAGATTGCGTTCGAGCACCGCCTCGCGCTCATCTAGCGCCTCGCGGCGTCGTTCGACCTGATCCAATGCGGCATGTACGCTTCGCATCGCGGTTTCACGCTGCTGGGCGATCGCTTGCTCCAGCCGGGCGCGCTCCTGATCGAGTGCGTCGCGGCCCCGTTGCAACCCGTCGTGAGCGCTTTGCATCGCCCGACGCTCTTCGTGCCAGCGACGAAACAGCTCGGCCACGGCAATCAACCGGGGATCGTCGAGCTGGCCGATCTCGACCGGCGACAACGCGCCGACCGTCTCGGGATCGTCGAGTTTGACGAGCTGTTCGATCCGTTCGATGTACAGCTGTTCGCGACGCACCAGCTGCGATTCGCGCTCGCTGAGCGCTTGCTGTTGGTCGTCGAGTTGCAAGCGCGCCTGACGTGCCGTCTTTTCCAAGTCAGCCAGTTGTTGCGCGACGGCGGCCTCGCGGCGATCGACGTCTTCTTTGCGAGCTTTAAGTTGCGTGGCGATTTGTCGGGCGTGAATGCGGAGTTGGGCAAAATCGGCTGCGGCCGTGGCACCTTCGAACAACTCGCTATCGTCGGCCGCTGGGGTGCTAGCGACGGGTTGACCTTCGGCGACCGGAGCCGCGGGGCGATCACCAAACGAATGCGCGGCGTCGATCCGGGTTTCGATCGTCGCTGGACGATCGCCGGTCTCGGTCGTGGTAGCACGCGTCGCGCTGGATTGTGTCGCCATAGTGGACCGCACGATACGGAGGGCGTGAGCGACGACTTGCCATGCGCAAGTCGGTCAAAAGCACGTCTCGTCCGGCCCCTTTATCGACACGCCCCGCAACGAACATGAGAGAAACTGTCCACTGCGCAAGAAAAAAGCCCCGCCGGTCTTGCGACCTACGGGGCCTCGCGTGAATCGGCGGTCATGCTGTCAGCGCATGCGTCGCAACAGCAGGGGTTCTTAACCCTTCGCGGCATCGAGCGCCGCTTGGAGTTTGGGCTTCGGCGGGACACCGACAAAACGATCGACCACGTCGCCGTTCTTGAACAACAACAGCGTCGGGATCGCGCTCACGCCATATTGGTTGGCAGCGCCCGGGTTGTCGTCGATGTTGACCTTGCCGATCTTGATCGAGCCTTGGTACTCGCTGGCGAGTTGATCGATCATCGGCGCAATCATGCGGCAGGGACCGCACCACGGAGCCCAAAAGTCGACCAGGACCGGTCCCGAGGCGTTCAGCACATCGGCGTCGAAATTCTGATCGGTAAACTCGGCAACCAAACCGGCCATGAGCGAGGTCTCCTCGGTAATCAGCGTAAGATCGTGAAGTTTCAGGAATTATAGAGATCGACGCGAGTCCGTCAACGCGAACGGGAGCGGAGTAATGATGGCCTTTGACCGAGTCGTTTGCCATGTCCACGCCGCGTGGGCATGTTTCCCGGTGAAAACGCATGCCCACGAAGACGGCGAAGACGTGGACATGGCACACGTCGCTAAACAGTATCACGGTCTGGCCGCGTGATTGCTTCGCGACGACCGTCGTGCGATACTCCGGAAAGTGTCGGTCAGGCCTCGTGCTGACGACAAATAACCGAGACTTTGCGAGTTGAGCGTTCGATGGAAATTTGGCCAGCGATTGATCTGCGCGGCGGGAAGTGTGTGCGGTTGCAGCAAGGCGACTACGGCCGAGAGACCGTCTTCGGCGACAATCCGGCCGCGCAGGCACAATTGTTCGTCGCGCAAGGCGCTCAACATCTGCATCTTGTCGATCTCGACGGCGCTCGCGATGGCCGGTTGGTCAATCTCGAAGCGATTCGCGCCATTGTGTCGAGCGTGTCGATCCCGTGCGAGTTGGGGGGCGGCGTGCGTGATGAGTCGGCGGTCGAGCAACTGCTCGCGCTCGGGTTATCGCGCGTGGTCATTGGCACGAAAGCGCTGCGCGAGCCCGAGTGGTTCCGTGCGATGGTCCGACGTTTTCCCGGCCGCTTGGCGCTCGGCGTCGATGCGCGCGACGGCATGGTGGCCACTCACGGCTGGCTCGAGACTAGTCAGACCCGAGCGATCGATTTG
>JAEUIL010000667.1 GCA_016794255.1 Planctomycetaceae bacterium
GATGAAGTGTTCGATTTGTTTCTCGAGCTCGGCGCCGACGAAGCGATGAGCGACTTCCCGTACATCTTTTGCAGCGGTCGCGAAGGTTACGCCACGACCGACTACACGCAGCGCACCGACTCGATGCGGCCGCTGCTCGACTTGGTGCTCGAAAAAATTCCCGGTCCGATCGTCGATGCCGAAGCGCCGCTCCAAATGCTGGTCACCACGCTCGACTGGAGCGACTATGTCGGCCGGATCGCGATCGGCCGCATCTACTCGGGCGCGGTCCGAAAAGGCCAACGCGTGGCGTTGATGCAGAAAGACGACAAGCTCGTCAGCTCCAAGATTGCCAGCGTGTTGGTCTTCGAGAAGCTCGGTCGCACCGAAGTCGAAGAGGCTGCTGCCGGTGAAGTCGTCGCGATTGTCGGTCTCGATGCGGTCGAGATTGGCGACACGGTTTCGGACTTCGAACAGCCCAAGGCTTTGCCGCGTTTGGATATCGACGAACCGACGCTTGAAATGACGTTCGGCATCAACACCTCGCCATTCGTCGGTCGCTCGGGCAAGTACGTCACGACCCGTCACGTGCGCGATCGATTGCTGAAAGAACTCGAACGCAATGTCGCGCTACGAGTCAATCAGATCGAGGGTACCGATCAATTCGCGGTCGCCGGTCGCGGCTTGCTGCACTTGTCAGTGTTGATCGAAACGATGCGTCGCGAAGGCTACGAACTTTCGATCGGCAAGCCGCGCGTGATCACCCGCATGCACAACGGCGTGAAGGAAGAGCCGTTCGAGTCGCTGGTGGTCGAAGTGCCTTCGGACAAAATGGGCCCGGTCATGGAGCTGGTCGGCTCGCGCCGCGGACAGTTGACCGAGATGCAACCGCGCGGCGAGTTCAGCCAAGTGAAGTTCTCGATTCCGGCACGCGGCCTGATCGGCATGAGAACGCGGATGCTGAACCTGACGCAAGGGACGGCAGTGATGCACCATCGCTTTGAAGGGTACAAGCCGGTCGAAGGCGAGATCACGGGCCGCTCGAACGGCGTGCTCATCTCGATGGTCACCGGTAAGGCCAATGCCTTTGGTCTCGACAGCTTGCAAGAGCGGGCCGACTTGTTCATCGCACCGGGCGAAGAGATTTACGAAGGCCAGGTGGTCGGCGAAAACTCGCGTTCCGAAGACATGCCGGTCAATCCGACCCGCGAGAAGAAGCTGACCAACATGCGGGCCACGGGCTCGGATCGCAACATTCTGCTCAAGCCGCCGCGGATCATGACGCTGGAAACGGCGCTTGAGTACATCGAGGACGACGAGTGGGTCGAAGTCACGCCCGACGCGATTCGTCTGCGCAAAATTCTGCTGACCGAAAACGACCGTAAACGGGCCAGCCGGAAGGCGTAGCTCTCCGGTCTCGGTAACGGCACCAACCCGACCCCAATTCTACCGCGCCCGGAGGTTCACGTTGGGTGGATCATGCCCGGCGTATTAGGCAACGGCCGATTAGTGCAGGCATGGCCCGGGGGGGCTGATCGCGCGGGCTACTATTCCTTTTCCGGCTCGCGCCGTAGAATTCGCAGGGATTATTAGGATCCTCACAATCGGCTAATCTCCAGAGAACAGCGAGCGCCGATGATTCCTCTGTCGACTGCTTTCGAGGCATGGAGGCTTTTTCACGAAAGGAACTCGGGATGTACCAGTTTGACACGGTAATCATCAGCGACCTCCACCTGGGTGCTCGCAACGCGCGGTGCCAAGATGTTGTGGATTTTCTGGCAGCACTTGATGTCAAGCGATTGATCGTCAATGGCGATCTGTTTCAAGACCCGCAATTGAGCAAGCTTCGCGAGTGCGATGTGGAAGTGATCGAGGCCTTGAGGTTTCTCGGGCAGACGGTGCAAATCGACTGGCTTGTCGGTAATCACGATCCGGACGATCGTTGGCTTTCGGCCTTGCTGCACATCGAGGCGCAGGACGAGTTAGTGCTCGACATCGACGGGCGTCGCTATCTCGTCTGTCACGGGCATCGCTGGGACAGTTCGCTGCAATGGCCTTGGTGGATCGTCGGCACGGCCGAGGCGGTTTATTCGGCGGTTCAGTGGCTCGATCCCTCGCATCGCGTGGCCCGGTTTTTGAAGCACAAGAGCAAGGCGTTTTGTCGCGCGGTCGACCGCTTGCGGCAACATGCGGTTCGAGCCGCTCGTGCCCGTCGGCTCGATGGCGTGATCCTCGGCCATACGCACGTCGCCACGGATCAAGTTCACGAGGGGATTCACTACCTCAACAGTGGCTGTTGGACCGAGCAGCCCAACGGCTTTGTGGGCATTCGGGACGGAGTTGCTTGCACATTTCAATGGCAGGCGGGAGAATGCCGGACGCTTAACCCGTTGTCGCTACCGGTGCTCGAAGAGGCGACTGTCCTGGACGACCCGCTTGTTGCGACTGCCTAAGGCACGCTTCGTCACGCTATCCACATTCGCCCGGGGGTTCGCGTTCGCTTTATGTCGCTCTTGGAAAAGATCAATCGGCGCTGTTTCAACTTCGTTCATCTCAACAATCTCGTCTACAACACTTGTTGGGAAGATCCTCGGCTAGATCGCGAGGCACTGCAACTGACGGCTGACGACTCGGTAGTAGTGATCACGTCGGCGGGTTGTAACGCACTCGATTACGTGCTGGCTGGTGCCGGTCGGGTCGACGCGGTCGATATGAACCCGCGTCAGAACGCGCTGCTCGAACTGAAAGCGACCGCGATTCGGCAGCTCGATTTCGATACGTTTTTCAATATGTTTGGGCGCGGTACGTTGCCCGATGGCGAGTCGATTTATCGCGAGGCGTTGCGTCCGCAGATGTCGCCATTCGCGCAGCGTTACTGGGACCGGTTCATCAATTTCTTTGCGGGCTCGGGTTGGCGAAGGTCCTTTTATTTCCGTGGCTCGGCGGGGACCTTGGCGCGTGCCGTGAACACGTATGTTGACAAAGTCGTGCGAATTCGGCCGGTGCTCGAAGCGGCCTTCGCCGCGCCGGACTTGGCGACACAAGCCGAGATTTATCATCGCGAACTTAAGCCCAAATTCTGGAAGCCGTTTCTGCGCTGGCTGCTGCGACGGAATCTGACGCTGTCGATGCTGGGTGTTCCAGCGGCGCAGCGTGAGCAACTCGAACTTTCGTTTCCTGGCGGGATCGGGCAATTCGTTGAGGACAGCATTGCCGCGGTGTTCGCCGAGTTACCGCTGCACGACAATTACTTTTGGCGCGTCTATTTGACCGGCGAATACACGCCCGATTGCTGCCCGGAGTATCTGAAACGCGAGAACTTTGACCGTTTGAAAGCCGGCCTGATCGACCGACTGCACTGGCACACAAACTCAGTTCTGAAATTTCTCGAGCAGCACGATCAACCCGTGACACGCTTCGTGCTTCTCGATCATATGGATTGGTTGCATGGTGCGTTGCACGAGGCGCTCGTCGGCGAGTGGCAAGCCATCGTCGAGCGTGCCGCGCCCAACGCCCGTATTCTGTGGCGGAGCGGTGGTTTGAAGACGCCGTTCGTCGATCGCGTGCCCGTGACGGTCGGCGGAACTCAGACCCGCGTCGGAGAGTTGCTCACGTATCACACCGAACTCGCCGAGCGTCTGCATCCGCTCGATCGCGTCCATACCTACGGCAGCTTTTTCATTGCCGATTTAAATCGGTAACCGACTGCGAGACTGGCTGTCGCAACGGGGCTCGTGCGTGTTGACCGTTTAAGGATTCGTCATGTCGTTCGTCGCCGATTTGAAAGTGCTCTACAAGCTGGTGGTATCACCCGTGCGCGGCGCAACCCACGCCGAGCGCATGGACCATTTCTACACCGGTCAGGCTGACGCGTACGACGATTTCCGCAAGCGGTTGTTGCACGGTCGCGAAGAACTATTTCGCACGATCGACGTTCCCACCGGTGGCGTGTGGGTCGATCTCGGCGGCGGTACCGGAGGCAATCTCGGCTTTATTGGCCCTCGACTGTCTGAGTTGCGTAAGGTTTACGTCGTCGATCTGGCCGAGTCGTTATTGACCGTCGCTCGCCGGCGCGTCAGTGATCTCGGCTGGACCAATGTCGAACCCGTGATGGCAGACGCCACGATGTTCATGCCGCCCGAGGGGCAGGCCGACGTGGTCACGTTTTCGTACTCGCTGACGATGATTCCCGATTGGGTTGCGGCGTTGGAACAGGCCTTGCGCATGCTCAAGCCCGGCGGAGTTATTGGCGTGGTCGATTTCTATGTTGCGCGCAAACACGCCGATCCGCAGCGAGCCAAGCACTCGTGGTGGACGCGGACGTTTTGGCCCACTTGGTTCGCGGCCGACAATGTGTTCCTCAGTTGCGATCATTTGCCATTCTTGCAACGTCATTTCACACCGGTGCATTGCGTAGAGTCCGCCGGGCGAGTCCCCTATGTGCCGCTGGGGCGAGTTCCGTATTACTGCTTTATTGGCCGCAAAGTTTAACACGCAGTTGGCGACTGGCAGGGCCATTTTGAGTGTGGGTTTACTTCGTGAAACCTTTCACACACTTTGTTCAGAAAAGTGTGCAGAATTGTTTTGACGACGGTGCTTGCGACTCGCTAGTCTGAGCGAGTTACGCACTTCTCAGCGCTCGTTCTCGTCGCGCCTGATCCATTCGGTTCCCAGTCGCGACGTTTTTCTGCTTCGCAGTTCGCACGTGTTTGTTGAGAGGATCTTGTCTATGACTCTCCGCGAAATTATTCGGCACAAGGGATCGTTCGTACATACGATCTCGCCCTGCGCGTCGCTGTATGACGTGTCGGTTCGCTTGGTTGAGCACCATTGCGGCTCGCTCGTCGTGTGCGATGAGCGCGGTCCGCGACGCACCATCCTGGGAATTATCACGGAGCGAGATTTGCTCGGTGCCGCGGCCGCCAACGGCGGGACGCTGGTCGATCTGTGCGTGGTCGACCACATGACCACGGGACTGATCACGGCCCATCCCGACGACACGGTCGAAGATGTGATGGGCGTGATGACCGAGCAACGTATTCGACACTTGCCGGTGATCGAAGACGATGAGCTGGTCGGTCTAGTGTCGATCGGCGACGTCGTGAAAGCGCAGCACGACCTAGCGATTCAAGAGAATTTCTATCTGAAGACTTACATTCAGAGTTGAGTCACGAATTCAGCGCGAGTCGCGACTGAATTCGGTTTACCCGCAACCCCCGCGCATCATCCCAGCGAAGCGCGAAACCGTAAGCGAGCTGGATCGCCGCCGCTCGCATCGCCCTCGTGGCGACATTGTCTTGCTTGCGGTTTCGCGTTTTCGACTTAGCGAGGGGCATCACCCGGCCGCACGACTTGAGCCGCCGCGGGAGCCGATTTCGTTTCGGCAAAGAATGACACGATGAC
>JAEUIL010000279.1 GCA_016794255.1 Planctomycetaceae bacterium
TCACGATCACGTCGATCGACGACCACTCGGCGCTCGAAGTCGACTACGCGGTTGGCGAAGATGTGCTGCTCGAAGCGAATCGCACTGCGGACGAACTCAAGCCGGGCGATGGCGACCCGCAGCAACTCCGGCGTCTGCCGCACTGCGATGCTCGGTTCGAGATCATGCACTTCGAACGGTTCTTTGACGGCGAGACCGAAGAAGAGTCGGACGACATGTTCGATCCCACGGCGCTGGTGATCATCATCGAGGCGCTGACCCGCCTTACGGATGGCGTCGCGATCGATCCGGCCTCGGGCATGGTGTTGTAAGCGGCATACTCGTTGAGTTCGGCGAGTTTGCGGTGTGCAGGTTCGCTTGGTTTCAGCAGCTGGATTCAAATCGGCCATGACGTTCGGACCAACCCCGCTGCGCGGCATCATTTTCGATCTCGACGGCACGCTCGTCGACTCGCGGCTGGATTTCGATCAAATGCGGATCGAGATGGGGTTGCCCGAGGGCTTGCCGATTCTCGAAGCGATCAGCCAGATGCCCGAGCCTCGGGCGAACGCGTGTCGGGCGATTCTCACCAAGCATGAATGGGCCGGTGTCGACCGCGCGACCGCAATGCCCGGCGTGCATGAACTACTGGCCGAACTACGCCAACGCCAGTTGCGTTTGGCCGTGCTGACCCGCAACAGCCGCGCGATCGCCGAGGCGACTTTACAACGCTGTGGCCTAGCGTTCGACGAGGTGATCGGCCGCGAAGATGCGCCGGCCAAGCCCGACCCCACGGCGATCTTGCAGTTTTGCGCACGTTGGGAACTCGGCGTGCATGAAGTCGCGATGGTCGGCGACTATCGGTTTGATCTCGAAGCAGGCCGCGCCGCCGGCTCGCGTACGGTGTTGTACACGGCCGGCGAAGATCTGCGGCATCTCGATTGGGCCCGCTTGGCCGATTTGCATCTGCCTTGTTTTTCCCGCCCGGCGGCGCTGCTGGCGCTGATCTGACGAACCCGCAGCGCTGAGGAACGGCTTCGTAGCCGAACTCGCCAGAGTTCGGGCAGCGGCCCTGTCAAAAGTCACCCGAACTCTGGCGAGTTCGGCTACGGACTTGATCGCCGTTAATCTTTCTTCGGCGGGGCCTTGCCACCCTTGCTGCGATCTTTCATCGCGCTCCGAGCGGCCTCTTTCTCGCTGTCGTCGAGCTTGCCATCGTTGTTCTTATCGAAACGCTTCATGAACGCTTCTTTGCCCGCCTCGCCCTTGCCGAATGGACCCTGGCCATCTTTCCCTTTCAACTTTTCAAACGCTTCACGAGCGGCGTTCTTTTCGGCATCGTCGAGCTTGCCGTCGTTGTTCTTGTCGAAGCGCTTCATGAATTCGGCTTTGCGATCTTCGAAAGATGCCTTCGCGGCTTGCTTCTCGCTGTCGTCGAGCTTGCCATCGCCGTTCTTGTCAAACCGTTTCATGAACTCGGCTTTGCGATCGCCGTTCTTCGCCTCGGGCCCTTTCTTCTCGGCCTCGTCGGCTGCCCCCGAGAAAGCAAATGACAACGAAGCCAACAGCGCACACACGAACAGCACACGGGGAGCAAGGAACGGCATGACAAATAACCTCGCAAATGAAACTGGGGATTCGATCGAATGGGTGAACGAGCGGAGCGTCACTCCGGGCAGAGTACGCTCCAGCCGTACAAAAGGTTCAACCCCGGATGGCGCGGTAGGTTTCGCTCGACTTTTCGGCCGAGAAGATCACGTTAAGCTTGCAATGCTCGCTGCAGTGCATTCGCCGTGATTTTCTGCACCCGTGGGTCGGGGCCATGCGGGCGGCTCCAGTGCGACCACGGAAGCATGTGTCCCGGCGGCGACGCGAGCCCCTGCGCCCACCAAATCGTCGAGGCATTGAACACAAAGTTCCCTTTGGGGCCGGGGTAGATCGTCGCGGTCCAATGAGCCGGATTCGTGCCGCCGCTGAGTGCGATCCCCTCGGCGATCACTTCCAAGCCGGGGATCTGCGCCGGATCACCGTGGAACTCCCAACCGACGAGCCCCGGGATGGCGTCACCTTTCTTCATCCCGGTTCCCGCGAACAGCCAATGATCGGGCTGCGTGCAAACCCAGTCGCCACCACCGTTGAACGGCGTGATCGTTCGTGCGCCGATCAACAAGTTCTCGTTGGGGCCTTGAGTCGGAAAGGGGCCCATCTTCGGCTTCTCTAGTTCGGTCACACCGCCGTAGCGACCGGCTCGTTGGATCACGCGGTTCGGTCGTCCGTCGCTGCTGTTGCTGTACGGAGCCACGAAGCACACCGAGTTACCTGACAGGAACAACGCATTCACCCCCGCGTCGATCGCCGCCTTGGTCGCGTCATACTGACGCAGGTCCCAATACTCGTCGTGACCGACGCTGATGAACGTCTCGGCACGCGTCGCACACGCCGGGTCGAGCATGTCGCTGTTCGAGCAGTACGTCACATCGTAACCATGCTGCTCGAGCCAATAGCACAACGGATATTCCCAAAGCAAGAACTCGCCCGAGCCGACCGAAAGCGGATGCTCGTAAATCTGCGCGTACTTGCCATACGGACGATCGAAGCTCACGTCGCAATTCGAGGTCAGCGAGCCGAGCGGATCGGTATACAACGAGTAATTGTCGGGCCAACGGTTGTACGCTTGCCAGGTGTTGTCACTGCACTGAAACAAAATGTCGGCCGGTCGGTTGTCGCGGACAATGAAGACGATGTAGCTCTGCCACTCGGCTTGATTGGCGACATCAGTATCGAGCGTGAGCCGGCCGAGATACACGCCGCTGGGCCAATCGGCGGGGATCACGAGTCGCGTGGTGGGTTCC
>JAEUIL010000839.1 GCA_016794255.1 Planctomycetaceae bacterium
GATCCCGCAAGGGCAAACTGCGGCAACGTTTTCGGTCCAAGCTCTTAACGACGCGTTGAACGAAGGCAACGAGACAATCATACTCACGTTCAGTCATCCGAACGCCACCAACCCTAACTCTGCAAACCTGCAAGTCTCGATCACCGACGACGATCCCGCGCCAACGGTCTCGCTGTCGGCCAGCACCACGTCGATTTCCGAACTTGGATCCGGAACCGTTCGCTTCATTGCGACGCTCAGCGCCGCTTCCGGACGCGCGATCACGGTGCCGCTCAACTTGTCGGGAACGGCCGCTGCCGGCGGCGACTACACGCCCGGCGTGGCGTCGATTACGATCCCGGCCGGTGCCACTTCGGGCTCGATCACGCTGACTGCGGTGAATGACAGCATCCCCGAGACGGGCGGCGAAACCATTATCGCCAATCTCACCGCTGCGACCAATAGCGAGTATCAGCTCTCGGCCAACAGCACCAGCACGGTAACCATTCTCGACAATGGCAATGGCGTGAACGTAACCGTGCAGTTCAGCACGGCTTCGCAGACCGTGACCGAGTCGGCCGGCACGCGCTCGATTGTCGTCACGCTGTCGCAAGCGCGCGGCGAAGATACGAGTGTCGTGCTCACACAGACCGGTTCGGCGACGAACCTTGCCGATTACTCGCTGTCGAGCACCACGATTTCGATCCCTGCCGGTCAAACGTCGGCGTCGATCGCGATGACCATCCTCACCGACAACATCGTGGAAGATGACGAGACAGCCGTGCTCACGCTGACCGCTCCGAGCGGCACGTTGGCCGGTGCCAATACGACGCAAACGGTCACGGTGCTCGGCAACATCCAGCAATCGGGCAGCGTGGTCACCGTCGTCGGCACCGAAGGCGACGACACGTTTACGACCAATTTCACAAGTGCCGACGTATTCACGGTGACCCTGCGTGGTCAGGGTGCCACCGGCGGTTCTGTGAGCCGCACCTTCACGGTGGGGAATGTGACGCTGGTGAACTTCGACGGTCTCGGCGGTAGTAGCGACAGCTCGACGATCAGCGGCAGCTCGGCCTCGGAGTCGGTCGTCATGACTTCGAGCAGCATGTTCTTCGCCCGCACGGTCACCGCTGGCTCGACCACGTCGGCGATCTCGGTCAATGTCACGAACTCGGAACGCAATGACTACAACGGCGACAGTGCCGATGTGGTTCAGTTCAACGGCACGGCTAACGACGAGACGTTCATTGGCACGCCCACGTCGTCGGAAATGACCTTCGCCAATTCGAGCAACGTGAATCGCGTGACCAATGTGAGGAGCGTGACCGCCGACGGCCTCGGTGGCACCGACACGGTCACGTTTGACGATCTCGGCGCGACGACCAATGAAAGTTTGGTGGCCGGCGCGACTTCGAGTCAGTATTTCCGCGGGAACGTCTTTTCGGTCCTTGCCAACAATTTTGAGAAAGTCGTCGGGCGTTCGACGGGTGGAGTCGACGATGTCCAGCTCACGGGATCTACCGGCAGCGAGACGTTCTACGGCCTGTCGACACACAGTGTCCTAGTGCGCCCGAACAGCCGAATGGCCACGATCATCGGCTTCGATGAAACAACGGTTCTGCCCGGCAGCGGCGGCACAGATGTGGTCGTGTTCGTCGGGTCGACCGGCAACGATCGCTTCAGCGGCGATTTTACCGATGTCACGTTCAGCGGCAGCGGCTTCGAGTACAACGTCAGCGGGTTTGATCGCTACTATGCCTTCGGTAACGGCGGCAACGATACCGCCGAGCTCGACGACAGCTCGGGCAACGACACCTTTTACGGCATCAACACCGGCATCTATGTCGTTGGCCCCACGCGCGACACTCAAACCTTGTTCGCCGGCAGTTTTAACACCGTGCGCGTCACATCGAGCGGCGGCACCGACAAGGCCGTGTTCTACGACACGAGCGGCAATGAAACCTTTACCGGCGATTCCGCCTTGTCATTGTTCACCGGCAATGGCTTCTCGTTCGAGGCGCTGGGCTTCGCGCGCGTGATCGTCTTGATGGGCAGCGGCAACGACCAAGCCACGCTCAACGATTCGAGCGGCAACGACGTGCTGACCGGCTCGCCCGAGAACGCGGTTCTCACCGGAACGGGCTACTCGATCCAGGTGCTCGATGCCGACGGTATCGCGATCAACGGCTCGGCGGGCGGCACCGATACCGCGTCGCTTTCCGATACGGTCGGCAACGATTCGATCTTTGCCCTCGGCAGTCGCTTCCAACTGCGCAGTCCGCGTACGCTCCTACGTCTGTTCGGCTTCGAATCGATTACCGCGGACTCGAGCCTCGGTGGCTTCGATACCCGTACCGTGGGCGGTACCGATTACGCGCTGGCGCTCACCGGCAATTGGTTGCCGTTCTAAGTCGCCGAACTACCGACAATCAAGAAGTCCGCAGTCACGACGTGCTACGCCAGCGGCACGCGGTGGAAGTGAACGTGCTTCCATTGCCCGTTGATCTTCTGCCAGACGCGAGTCTCTTCGACATGCGCGGTCACGGGGCTGTTGTTGCCGTCCAGCTTTTGCACCAGCCGCACATAGCAGATCAGCGCCGCCGAGTCCCCCAGCATCCGCACGTGCGGCGACGCCATCGTCACATGCACCGGCCCCTTACTCGCCCCTAGATCGAAATAGAAGCGGTGGAACGGCATCCCCTCGACCAAATGACCCCGCGCCTCAGGCTCGAAACAGGTCAGCGTCGCATCGCACAACTCGGCGTACGCGTTCCAGTCGGCTTGCACGATCGAGTTGAGCAAGCGTTGATTCAAATCGATGATCGTCTGAGCATTGTCGGCCATGATCGGGTTCCTCGCAGGTGCTTTTGAATCCGCCCAAGATATCATTTGCCGCGTGGGGTGCAATCGGCCCCGCGTGATGGTAGCACGGTCGAGCCGTTTTCCGTAGGTCGGGTCTCCCGTCCTACGGAAGACTGATTAGCAGCGACTCCCTGATTCGGCATCTCGGCAAACGTCGCGCTTCCGCCGTATACTCGATCTATTCACTGATGTGATTCTTCCCCATGGCTTCGATCGGTTCCATGTCACGCATTTACCTCGACAACGCCGCGACCAGTTGGCCCAAGCCCGACGTGGTCTATGAAGCCGTCGAGCATTATCAGCGGCAGATCGGCGCTCCGGCCGGACGAGGCGTGTATCGCGAGGCGGTCGAGTCGGCGGGGATCGTCGCCCAATGCCGGCGAGCGCTCGCGCAGCTCATCAACGCGGCCGACCCGAACGGTATCGCGTTCACGCTCAACGGCACCGACGCGCTCAATCAGGCGATCCATGGTTTGCTCGCTCATGTCACGGATCGGCCGCATGTCGTGACGACCGTCGTGGAACACAACTCGGTGCTGCGACCGCTACGCACGCTGGAGTTGGCCGGGCGGATCGACGTGACCCGGGTGCGATGTGATTCGCACGGCATTGTCGCGGCCGACGAACTGCGGCGAGCCATGCGCGATGACACTCGCCTCGTGGCGCTCAATCACGCCTCGAACGTCACCGGTGCGATACAACCGGCATTGGAAGCGGCCCAAATCGCTCATGAACACCACGCTCTGTTCCTACTCGACGCGGCCCAAACCTTGGGCGAACTGCCGATCGACGTCCGCGGCTGGGGCGTCGATCTGCTCGCGGCACCGGGTCACAAGGGACTGCTCGGTCCACTCGGCACCGGACTGCTGTACGTCAATCCCGCCGTGGCCCACCAGTTGCAGAGCACGCGACAAGGCGGGACCGGCACGC
>JAEUIL010000841.1 GCA_016794255.1 Planctomycetaceae bacterium
GCTGCGCGCCGTCGAACAAGCGGGCGATGCGACCCGTTATCCCGAGCAGAGTGCCCAGTTCAATCTCGAGCCGTGGAAAGTCCGCAAGGTGTTCGGAGCCATTCCCGACGGCAAGTTGGGCACCGTGAATCTCACGACCTCGCAACTCGCGCCTCGCTTGGGCGCGTCGTTGGCCGAAGTGGCACAAGTGCCGCGGGGCTGGTTGGAGTCAACTTATCGACCGTCACCCGCGGCACTCGGGTTTCAATCGTTGATCGATACCTTGCCGCAAGGCGTCGGTCAGGCGGACTTCTTTAGCGGGTTGAATCTGTCGGTCGGTGGCGAAGCGCGACGGCTGTTGGCCGACGCTCCCGACACGAGCACCGATCTGATGCGGCGACAAGCTCAGAAGCAACGCAACCTGCAGGCGATCTTGGCTCAGAACGAACGCACACAGCCCAACTCGGGCCGGTTGTTGGCCGAGCTAAGTCAACTGACCACGGGCCTCGACGCGCGCATGGCCGGCGATGTGCTGTATCAACTCGGGCAGCACTATGCAGCCCGCGGTGAATGGGACTCGGCCGCGGAAGCGTTGCAAGTGATCGCGTCGCGTCATGCCGATCACGATCTCGCCCGGCCCGCGCTCACGTGGCTCACGCAAGCCTACGCCAGCGGCGAAGTCGCGTATCAACTCAAGCGTCGTTCGGTCGCGCTCCGCGGCGCGAACACCGAGTCCGTTCGGCCCGAGCAGGCCGTGCAACTGGCGCGGCAGATCGAGCATCAACACCCGCTGTGGTTCACCGAACCGCCTGTGCAGTTTCCGTTGGCCGTGGCTTTGCGACAATGCGGCGCGACGCGCGAAGTCGACAAGCTGCTGCAGAATCTGTCTCGCTTGCGACCCGACGATGCGTGGCGCGGCAGTGCGCTGGGCGAGTTGTGGTTGAATGCTCCGCCGCAAGGCGCATGTCCAAAAGCCAAGGCGATCGTGACTCGTTCGGCGACGAAGCCGCGACTCGATGGCACGCTCGATGATCCGATTTGGACCGCGACCAAGCCGCTCGAACTGCGTAGCACAACCGATGACGACTCGACATGGCCTGCCGTGGCGCTGATCGCCTGTGACGATGAGTTCTTATACCTGGCCGTGAGTTGCCGACGCACGCAACCCGCGCCTCCGCTTGATCGCACCCAAGCCCGGCCGCGCGATCCCGATCTGAGCGCTCAAGATCGTGTCGAGTTGTTGCTCGATGTCGATCGCGACTATGGCACCTATTATCGTCTCACCGTCGACGAGCGTGGTTGGGCCTGCGACCAATGTTGGACGGACACGAGTTGGAATCCGCAATGGTTCATTGCCGCCGGGGGCGACGAGCGCAGTTGGACGATCGAAGCCGCGATTCCGTGGAGCGAATTGGTCGAAACTCCGCCGAAAAACAACGCCGCTTGGGGTGTGCAATGTCACCGCATCGCACCCGACACGGGCTTTCAATCCTGGACAACGCCCGCCAGTACAAAGACGCTGCCCGAGGGTTTCGGCTACGTGATCTTCGAGTAACATAGTATCGATCACCGGCCATGTGAGGCGCGCAATCGCACAATCTGCGACGTTCCTCATTCCCACCGACTCACCAGTTCGAGCGTGCCCAGCCCTCGCTTGCGGTTTCGCGCCAACTCCAGGAGCCTATCATGCGCGTGACAGATGTGACCGTTTACGTCGTCGAGGTCCCGCAGATCGCGCCGATTGCTCCGTATCGCTCGCACATCCGCAGCAGCTCGACCACGCAGAGTGCCATCGTCCGCATCGACACCGACGCGGGACTCACCGGCTGGGGCGAACACAACGTCAACTTCCTGCCCAATCTCAGCGGCCGACGCATGACCGCCGACGCTCGGGCGTTTCTCGTCGGTCGCGACCCGCTCAATCTCAATGCCTTTCACCGCGACTGTCCGCTCGAAACGCGGCTCAAGTCGGGCTTGGAACTCGCGCTCTTGGACATCTGCGGCAAGGCGGCGAACCAACCGGTCGCACAACTTCTCGGCGGCATCATTCGTCCGCGCGTGGAACTTGCCGCGTGCATGGGTATTCAATCGTATGAGCGGGCCGGCGAGATCGCGTCGCTCTACGTGGAACAAGGCTTCACCACGCTCAAGACGAAAGCGGGTAGCGACATGCAAGAGGACCTCGACATGGTCCGTGGCATTCACGACGCAGTGGGCAACAAGTTGAAACTTCGCATCGATCCCAATCGGGCTTACACAACCCAACAAGGCGCAGAGCTCGCCAAGCGACTCGAGCCGTACGAACTCGAGTATCTCGAACAACCGATCCCGGCCGAGCCGCTCGCCGAGGCGCGGTGGCTGCGTGAGCAATCGCGAACCCCGCTCGCGCTCAACGAAAGCGTCACCGATCCGGCCAGCGTGCTGGCGATTCTGCAAGCTCAAGCCGCGGCGTTTATCCTGCCCGACACGCACATCGCCGGTGGCATCCTTCCGTGTGTCATCATCGGCCGGATTTGCGAGGCCGCGGGAGTGCCGTGCATAATGCACTGCGGTCACGACCTGGGGCCGAAGACCGCCGCGATGTTGCACGTCGCCGGAGCGATCGCCGGCTACTCACTTGCCAACGACTCGACTTACTATGGCTTGGAAGACGACATCATCACCGAGCGGCTGAAGATCGAGCGTGGCACGATCGCCGTTCCCACGCGACCCGGTCTCGGCGTGGAAGGCGACCCCGAGCGGATCAAGCGGTATCTGGTCGATTGCTAAATAGTATCCATCACGCTCCG
>JAEUIL010000861.1 GCA_016794255.1 Planctomycetaceae bacterium
GTGTTCGTGAAGGGTTGGCAGCCGGCGAGAAACTTGGCAAGTATCCGATCATGCTGGCCGACTTCGACGACAATACCGGCGGCGGCGCACCGGGCGATTCGACCGAGGTGTTGCGGACGTTCCTCGACCTGAACCTGCCTGACGCGTTGGTGCTGTACATGGTCGATCTCGAAGCGGTTGCGCAAGTCCACGCCGCGGGAGTCGGCAGCCGGCTGCGAATCAAACTCGGCGGCAAGTCGCATCCGGCTCAGGGTGAACCGGTGGACGTGGAAGTCGAAGTGGTCGCACTCTCGGATGGCAAATTCAAATACGATGGCCCGATGTACGCGGGCTTGACCGGCAACATGGGCCCGAGTGCGTGGCTACGGACCGGCGGCACGTCGATCGTGGTCGTCAGCAAGCGCGAACAACCGCTCGATCCGGCGTTTGCCCGATCGTTGGGAATCGACTGTGCCCGCATGAAATACATCAGCGTGAAGAGCTCGGTGCATTTCCGCAGCGGCTTCGAAAAGATCGCCGGCTCGATCCACAACGTCGACGCCCAGGCGTTGCACAGCCACCAGTTCGAGAAGGTCAAGTACACGAAGCGCCGGAAGATGTATCCGATTGAGTTAACGTAGGGAATGTGTTTGGTGTTTGGTGTTTCGTGTTTGGCATGAAAGCACCGGGCATCGTTTAGCGTTTTCCAAAACACCAAACACCAAACACCAAACACTAAACACCACCTAGCCACGTCAACGGCCCGTCGCCACAGTAATCGACGTTGCCGAATCGCTTGAGATCGTGCCCGAAACCTTGGGCGAGCGACAGCAGCAGTCGGTTGTGCGGCACCATCGGGAACTTCAGCGATCGGCCCAGGTCGAAGTTCAACCCGCCGCCGACGAGCACGAACGGAATGTTGTCGAGCGTGTGCGAGTTGCCTTTGCCCAACTCGTTGGTCCAGACGATCGTGGTGTTGTCGAGCAAGCTGCCACTTCCGCCGGGCTCGGGTGTCGCCGCCAAGCGCGAAGCCAGATACGCCAACTGTTCGCAGTACCAGTGATTGATCTTGGTCAACTTGGTCTGCGACTCTTCCTTGCTATCCTCGTGATGCGACAGATCGTGGTGACCTTCTTGGATGTCGAGCCAACGCATCTTGGCTTGGCCGACCGAGTTCGTGAACTGTAGCGTGGCGACGCGATTGAAGTCGGCCGCGAAACTGTTGACGAGCAAATCGATTTGCATCTTGCTCAGACGCGGCATGTTGTCGTTGTCGTCTTTCACGCCGGGGTCCAATTTCGGCACTGCGTGGCCCACGGTCTGAGACGTCGAGCCGCGGAGCTCTTGCTCCAATTCACGCACCAACGTCGTGTGCTCTTCGAGCAGTTTCTGATCGGCGGCGCTCACGGCGCTGCGCACCTTCTTGAGATCATCCTGCAATTCATCGAGCACGCTTCGCAGGCTCTCTTGATCCTTGAGCTGACCATAGAGTTTGCTGAACATTTGATACGGGTTGTCGATCGGCGCGATCGGCTTGTTCGCTCCGCTGTAGACCATCCGCGTCCAGGTGTCGGCCCGTTTGGGGACCATCACGCCGAACTCGAGCGAGCCGAACCGCGTTCGAGTCTCGGCATTGGCTTGCAGAAAGTTCTTGATCTCCTGATCGATCGAGTGACCACTGCTCCAGCCGGCCGGCGTGTGCGAGCCGCCTTGGATGTTGCCCGGGAACAACTCGATGCCGGTGAGCAAACAGCCGATGCCGCGCATGTGATTGTCGCCATCGCCGCGCACCTTGTCGCACAC
>JAEUIL010000874.1 GCA_016794255.1 Planctomycetaceae bacterium
GGCGGATTGTCTTTCGCCCGCATGTGGTAGTAGCAGTAAATCTCGACGAGCCCGATTTGCCCTAGCTTTCCTTCACGCACGATCCGGTCGCGAGCTTCGATCAAATGCGGCGTGCTGCGCCGTTGGGTGCCGACCTGGACGACACGACCATACTTCCGCGCGGCGGCGAGCATCGCCTGACTTTCGACCACATCGACACTGGTCGGCTTCTGTACATACACGTCCGCACCGGACTTCACGGCTTCGATCATCGGCAGTGCATGCCAATGGTCGGGTGTCGCCACCAACACAATGTCGCAGTCGCGTTCCTTGAGCAATTCACGATAGTCGCCATAGGTCCGCGGCGTTTTCTTCGACCGCTGCCGACTCGCGACCAGTTCGGCAGCATCGGCCACCATTTTCTTATCGACATCGCAAAGCGACACCACTTCGACGGGTGCCGTTTGAATGAGTCGCAACAGATCGCACTTGCCGTACCAGCCCGAGCCGATTAGGGCGACGCGTTTTGGCTTGTCGAGGGCCGTGGCATACGCGAGCCGTTGCAAGGCAGGAAACGCAAGGCCGGCGACCCCGGCGCGGATGAGTTGACGGCGATTCATGATTGCGTTCTCAAGGAGTACGAGCGATGGAGCTATTCGCTATCGTGCCCGAGATCGGCTGTCGAGTCAAAGGTGGAAATCGATTGACTTGGCCGGGCGTAGGGAACACGGATGAACAGAGATGAAAGGGATGCAGGAGATTCAATATTTGGTCAAACTATACTCACCCTGAATGTCGTCTCTTATTAGCGTTCATTTGCGGCCAATTCTTCCCGCTTGCTGTGCCTTCGTTGAGCTTTCGTCGCGTCTCGGCCGATCTGATGGTCGATCATCGCCACAAACGCGGCCTGCAATCGATCGAGTCCCGCCGTGTCGGGCTCAAGCACTCGCAAGGCAGCGATGGTCGCCTCGACGGTCGACAGCGCCTGCGGATCCGGCGCGCGGCGAATGCGAAAGCGGCTTGGCTTGGTGGGCGCGAGTCGATAGCGGGGCAAGCTTCGCAACTGCGGAATGGCCCGCATCATTGATTCCGCTTGCTGCCACGTGCCGTCGAGAATCACCAGTTGGTCCGGCCGTTGATCGACGTGCAACTCGTTGAGCAACGTTGCATCTGGTCCCGGATACAGCAGTCCCACCCGCGGCTTGAGTAGCGTGGGCAAACTCTCGGCCAGCTTTTGGTTGTGGGCCACGGCAAGCTGCGAATGCCGGAGAGCGCGGTGTACCAATCGGCCTGTATTGAACGGATGAAACTGTTCCCGCAGGTGCTGCAAGATCAGTATCTCAGTACGATTGTCGATTGTCGGAATCGTCGCACAGAAGCAGTCCCCTCGGGGTCGAATGCAGCCGTAGCAAGGCTCATCAACGGAAAAAATGATGTGTGTCGAATCAGGAGTATCCCAGATGCGAGAACGTTTAAGAGGTTCGGATAGCTGCTTCATTTTGCATTCGACATTGGTAATTCTCTCTGTATTTCCTCAGTGCCCTCCGTGTCTCCGTGGTGAATCTCCCTCCGTCGTCTGGTTTCTCCCAAGATTGCCAGAGCATTCGCGACTCGCTTAGTGTTTGTAGATCTTATGCTGCGGGCGGCCGGAGAGTATCTGTTCTTTGCCCCAGGTTGTGACGTCCTTGAACGCTTGGCTTTGAATGAAGTCGACGAACGCCTTTTCGTCGGACCATTCGCTGGTGATGAGATACGAGGCGTCGTCGCTCACGTCTTTCCACAACGTCGAGTTCGTGTGCCCCGCCGCCGCACGAAGGGCCCCCATCACGGCAGCGAACTTGTCTTCAAAATCTTGTTGCTTGCCGGGGATCACATGATAGTTCATGCCAACGGTAATCATGGCAGTTGCGTTTGGGTGTTAAGGTTGGAGGGCCGGCAGAATTGGCCGGGTAAATGATTGTCGTGAAACGCCGGTCGCCCGTCTAGCGGGCGACGGTATGACGTCAGCGCTATTCGAACTCGGCCGGGTCGAACGTCTCTTGCTCCGTGCCACGCACGGTGTCGCGAATCGTGCGGCACTTGGGGAGTGAATCGAGGAACACGCGGCCGTACGGTTTGCTGACCACGCGGGGATCGAGAATCACCACCGTCCCCACGTCGCGGGCCGTGCGAATCAGCCGGCCGAATCCTTGCTTGAGCTTGAGCACCGCCTCGGGCAACTGATAGTCGCCGAACGGATTGCCCCCCGCGGCGCGAATGGCTTCAAGCCGAGCTTCGAGCAGCGGCAAGTCGGGCACGCTGAACGGTAACTTCGGAATGATGACCGTTTGCAACGCGTCGCCGGGGACATCGACTCCCTGCCAAAAGCTGTCGGTCCCCAACAGCACGCCGCGTGGGTTCTCTTTGAACTTGTCGAGCAATTGCGTGCGCGGGGTACCATCGGCCTGCGAGTACAAGGCCAAGTCGTGCTGAATCAACCAGGGTGTCAAACTCGCCGCCGCCTTGCGGAGCAGGTCGTAACTAGTGAACAACACGAACGCATGTCCGTCGGTCTTGGCCAGATAGCGACGAATCACGTTCATCGCGTCACGTTCAAACCGCGCGGCATCTTTGATCGGGTCGGGCATGTCGGCCACGGTGACGAGCGTGGCTTGCTGCGAATAGTCGAACGGGCTTCCCTGCACGAGCCCCTCGGCCTGCGTGAGCCCGACGCGACTCTTAAAGAAGTCGAACGACGGTTCCTTACCCACCGCAAGCGTCGCGCTGGTGTACACAACCGTGCCGACTTTGTCGTACAAATGCTCACGCAGCGCGGGCCCCACATCGACCGGGGCCGAATTGAGCGTGATCCGCGTTCGCTTCTTTTGCACCACGTCGATCCAGTGTACGTCGCCAGCACCGGCTTGCTTGAGCCATGCGTCAATCTCGCCAGCCAACCCGGCACAACGATCATGAGCCGAGATGAAATCTTGCCGAATCGTGACGTCGTCAATCGTTTCCGCAAACGTGAGCAGCGATCGGGCCAGCTTTTGCAGCGCGGGACTCACGAAATTCGGCACGATCTCGGCGGTCCGCACCCGGCCATTCTTCAGCATTTGGCCGCGAGTCCACAGCTGATCGAAAAATTCCTCGGCACGCATCCGGCATTCGAGCACCAACCGCTCGGCATCACGCACTTTGTGATGCACCAACAAGCCTTTGTTCGTTCGCTCGTTGTAAAGTTTATTAAGCAGAAAATCGACTTGGCTGTTCGAGACACTCAGCCCCAGATGTGAGCCCGCCACCGACTCGACGGTGTGAGCCTCGTCGAAAATCACCGCATCGAACTCGGGCAAGACACTCGCATTCAAACGCCGCAGATTAAGATCGCTGAAGAACAACGCGTGGTTGACCACAAGAATCTGCGCGTTCTGCGCACGACGACGGGCTTGGTAGTAAAAGCAACTCTTGTACGTCGGACATTGACGTCCCAAGCAGTTACCATGATCGCTCGCAACTTCGTCCCATACCTGAGGCATCGGGCGATATTCGAGATTCGAGAGCGTGCCGTCCGTCGTTCCCGTGGCCCATTGGCTGATCGACTCTAACTGTCGCAACTCATCATCGTGGTGAAACAGATGGCCCGCGCGCTGGATCGCGTTCCGCAACCGTCGTTGGCTAAGATAATTGTGCCGGCCTTTGACAAGCACCGCGGTGAACTCGAGCGGGATCACGGCGTTGAGCAGCGGCAGATCTTTGTTCAGCAACTGTTCTTGCAGGCTGATCGTGTGGGTCGAGATCACAATGCGTTGCCGCAGCGGCGTGTCGGTCTCGGGCAGGATCTGGGCCGTGGCTAGAATGGCTGGCACGAGATACGCGAAGCTCTTGCCGACGCCTGTGCCGGCCTCGACGACCAGATGCTGACGGCGTTTCAACGCCCGATCGACGGCGTCGGCCATGGCCAGCTGCTGAGGACGCTCCTCGTAGTGCTTGAGTCGAGCGGCGATGCGGCCGTCGGGGCCGAGAATATGACGGGGCGTGAGCATCGTGCGCAGAAAGCCAAGCCGAGAGGAGCACAGCGACGCCGCAGGTCTGTTGCTTGCAAAGGGTCGCTGACTCTTTCGTAGCAATAAGTGCCCACGGACGCAATGCTGCCGATGAACTTGCGATCAGAAAGACGATGCCGTCGCTAGATCAAATACTTGTCAAACGCCTGTGCCAAGAGTGTGACATGGCCCGGCTTGAGCAAGTCGGCGTGACGTCCCCACACCCGCGTGACCCGAATTTGGCCACGTACCAGCGCGCTCCAGCCGAGTACGTCATCCTGCGGACACCATAGCGGCTGCCGGGCGGTACGCAGCACGACGGCATCACCCGAGTAGTCGGGCGGATCGTAGGCATCGAGCGCCCGCAGATGCTGGCGAATAAACTCGATGCGGTCGCGCGAAAAGAATTGCAAGTCGCTATGAAAATACTCGCGCAGATCGTCGTCGTTGCCAACTTCCGACGTGGCACAAGCCACGATCGGTCGTCGTCGCTTTCGGGCAGCAAATTTATCGCGCACACGGCGACGAATCTCGGCGAAATCCATGCCGAGCAACTCGATGAACACGGCGGGCAGATTCCGCATGAAACGAGACGCGAACTCGACGCGAGACGGTTGCTGGCGATGCTCGACCTGACGAGGCAAGCCCGAGTCGATGAGGGCCAAGAGCGCCACCGACTCGCCGCTCTCGACCAACTGTCGCGCGATCTCATACGCGATCATGCCGCCCGAGGAATAACCAGCCACCCGATAGGGTCCGCGCGGTTGTGCGAGTCGCATCTGACGCACACAATCGGCGGCGCTAGCTTCGACCGAATGGTCGACCGGCTCGCGTCCCTCGATTCCCCGGAATTGCAGCCCCCACATCGCCCGATCGGTTCGCAAAGCGTCGATCATATGGCGATACAAGAACACATCGCCGCAAAGGGACGGCACCAGAAACACGGCTGCTTCGCGATTGCCGTCGCGTAGTAGCGTTGCGGTCGTGCCCGACGACTGTCCCTGCCGTTCGACCGCAGCCACGTAGTTGCCAAACGTGCGGGCCGAGGCCAGGGTTGCCAGCGACAGCGTGACACCGGTCAGCGCCTCGACTTTGGCCGTCATCCGCATCGCCCGGAGCGAGTCGCCTCCCAACGAAAAGAAGTCGTCGTCATCGGCGACCTGTTTGAGACCGAGCACGGCCCCCCAGGCCTTGGCCAGCTGCGCCGCAAGGGGCGAGCGTTGTGTCGTGCTCGGACACGAGTCGGGCGTCGTTTCGCTGCGCACCGGATCGGGCAGAGCGCGATGATCGATCTTGCCGTTGTTTGTACGTGGAAGTACCGGAATCGACATAATCAAGTTCGGCACCATGAAACCAGGCAGCCGACGGCGCAGGAACTCAAGCACCTCGACGGTGTCGAGCGACTTACGCGCCCGAGGCACGACATAACCCACGAGTTGATCGTGTCCCGCCGCCGTGGCGACGACTTTGACCAGAGCCTGCGCCACGGCCGGATGTGCCATCAGTGCCGTTTCAATCTCGCCGGGCTCGATGCGAAAGCCTCGCAATTTGATCTGCGTGTCGAGTCGTCCGCAGTAGTCGAGTTGTCCATCCTCGCGCCACCGCACACGATCACCCGTCCGATACATGCGACCGTCGGGCGACTTGCGGAACGGATCGGACAAGAATCGTTCGGCTGTCAACTCGCGGCGTTTCAGGTATCCGCGGGCGATGCCGACGCCGCCGACGTAGAGCTCGCCGGGAGTACCGATCGGCACGGGACGTTGCCAGCCATCGAGCACGTAGATGCCCCAGTTCTTGATCGGTCGACCGATTGGCGGG
>JAEUIL010000883.1 GCA_016794255.1 Planctomycetaceae bacterium
CATCGCGCTTTATCCGCGTGAGTTCTACGAACACGGCCTCGCGATCATCACGGTGAGCGTCGTCCGCAATCACCCCGCCGCACTCAGCCCGCGGATCAAGAGCCTCAACTATCTCAACAACATCCTGGCCAAACTCGAAGGCAAACAGGCCGGCTGCGTCGAGGCGTTGATGCTCAACACCAAGGGGGAAGTCGCCGAATGCACTGGTGACAACATCTTCTTGGTCCGCAATGGCGATGTCTACACGCCGCCGATCGACGCTGGCATTCTCGAAGGGATCACGCGCGAGGCGGTGATCGACATTGCCCGCGAGGAAGGGCTCGAGGTGCGTGAGATTCCGCTCACGAAGCACGACGTCTACATCGCCGACGAAGTGTTCCTGACCGGCACCGCCGCGGAAGTCATTCCGGTCGTGAAGGTCGATCAACGCACGATCGGCACCGGCAAGCCCGGTCCGGTGACGCTCGATCTCATCAAGAAGTTCCACGAACTGACCCGTAAGTAGAACGATCGTTTCATGCTGCTGCTCATCGATAACTACGACTCGTTCACGTACAACTTGGTCCAGCGACTGGGCGAGATCGACGCGTCGATTGAACTCGAGGTGCATCGCAACGATCAAATTTCGCTCGCCGAGATCGCGGCCAAGCAGCCCACGCACATCATCGTGTCGCCTGGTCCCTGCACGCCGAAAGAAGCCGGCATTTCCTGCGATGTCATTACGAAGTTTGCCGCCACGACGCCGATTCTGGGCGTGTGTCTGGGGCATCAATCGATTGGCCATGCGTTCGGGGCCGAGATCGTGCGCGCGGATCGCCTGATGCATGGCAAGACCGACATGATCCACCACGACGGCCGCGGTTTGTTCGTCGGGCTCGACAATCCGTTTCAGGCCACGCGTTATCACAGCCTCGTGATTCGCCCCGGCACGCTCAGCGACGACTTCGAGATCAGCGCCTGGTCGACGGATCCCGCCGGTCGTCGCGAGATCATGGGCGTGCGTCACCGCCGCTATCCGCTGCACGGCGTGCAGTTTCATCCCGAGAGCTTCTTGACTCTCCAGGGGACGACAATCTTGCGCAACTTCCTGAACCTGCCCGTGCCGCAACTCGCGTAACTCACGGCCACTCGCGCAACCAAGTCCAAGGGGTTCGTCCTTCGCTTGCGGTTTCGCGCCCAGATTCCGCCCGACTTCCCCGCCGTCATTACCCCAGCGCAAAAAAAGACTCCCGGAAATGACGAGTCCCAGGGGGGCAAAGGACTACGTCGCTTTCCGGGAGCGATTGGATCAACGGACGATAGCGATCGATCGTCCGTGGAACGAAGAGGAGGGCCAACATCCTTGTCGGCCTGCCTGCCTCGCGGTCCGCAGCTGAGAGGAACCTCTCAACCCATGCTGGACCATCCACGTGGTTCAAGTTGTTCGGGCTGTGAATTACTTCACACTCTCGCGTTACGTGTTGATTGCGGGTCACACGTGTCGCTCAAGTGGGCGGGAGAATACGTGAAGCTTCCGACAGGGTCAAGGCGAGTTGATCGTGAAGAACAGAAAAAATCAGCACTTCGCCATGAGTTGCGTGCTGTCAGTGTTCAGGCTTTCAGCGACTTCCAATCACGCTATGATCGAAGAGTCATCGATCCTCTTTGCCCGCACCGGCTTCGATGATGATCGCGGAGGTTGGGAGCAACTGCTTCTCGATCACGTTGATGCCGTAACACCGCGTTTGACACAGCCCACAGCCGACGCATTTCTCGGCCAGCACGACCGGCGCGAGAAAGCCGGTCCCTTCGATCGGATTGCCGGCCTTGTCGACCTCGGTGCGAACCTGCACGAACTCGATCGCGTGATAACCGGCGGCCACGCACTCGTCGACGCACAACTGACACGCCTCACGGCCGGCAATGGGAAGACACGTTTGCTTGTTGACCACGGCCAAGCCCATGCGAAAGTGCCGCTTTTCATCCAGCGTCAACGCGCGGATCGCACCCGTCGGGCAAACCTGCGTGCAAGCATTGCAACTCGACTCGCAACCGGCCCAATCTGCCACGACCTGCGGTGTCCACAACCCGGCCAAGCCTTGCGCGAAGCCCAGCGGTTGGAGCACGTCGTTGGGGCAGGCCTTAAAACACTCACCGCAGCGGATACAGAGTTGCCAGAACTCGCGCTCCGACACACTGCCCGGCGGTCGCACCGGTCGCGGAGTCGTGGGATCGTTCAGATCGGGACTCGACAGCGCAATGCCCGTTGCTGCCGCGACACCACCGGCCGAACCGGCGAGTAAACCGACACCCGTCGCCAGAAAGCCACGCCGGCCGAGCGGAGTTTCGTGCGTCGGCGGATCGTTGAGGAGCTTCAGGTCGACGAAGTCAAAACGATCGACGAACTTGATCGCATGCACCGGACAGACGCCACCACAGGTTTGGCACAGCGTGCAATCGCTCGTCCGGGTTGTGAAGTCCGGCTTGATCGCGTCGAACGGGCAGATCTCGACGCACTTGTTGCAATGGATGCAACTGCTCTCGACCTTGCGTTCGCTGAGTCGAAACAGATTGCCGAGCGAAAACACCGCGCCGCTTGGGCAGACATACTTGCACCAGAACCGCGGCTTGAGCAGCCCTAGGCCAAGCACGGCGAAGAACAATGCGAGCGACACGACATGGCCGGCGTTCCAGGGCGGAATCAAATGCTGACCGCGTTGCAAACCGGTCTGCAAGGGTCCCAGCAGAAACAGCATTCCGCGAGTGATGACCGGAATCGCGGCGACATAGCCCGAGATTAAGACGCCGCCCAAGCCAGCGATCAACGTCGCGAGTAAGACGTAATACTTGAGATGCACCCACCAACCGTCATCCGCCACGCGAAAGCGAGTGACCCGCCGCCCGATCGACCAGTCGAACAGATCGATCAATGTGCCGAGCGGGCAGAGATAACCGCAGAAGCCCCGCGGCACGATCACGCACACGGCCAAGATCGCCACGGCGGCGGTGAGCGACCAGACCCACGACCGCGCCGCGAGCGCCGTCGACAGACTCACCAGAGGATCGATGATCAGGAACAACTCGGCAGCGACCCGTTCCTTACGAGCCAACTCGTCGGCATAGTGCGCCGGCCACGCACCGGGCGGCTGTTCGTAGAGCGTCCATGGCGAGACGCTAAGCGATAGTTCTTCAATTCGCTCGGGTGAGAGTGTCTCGGCCGGCGTGAGCAGGAGTCGCTGATCGCCACCTTGCGTCACGCGGAACGTCACCGCGGGCGGCTTACCAGCAATCGCCGCGGCGCTCGGATCGACGGCGTAGAGCAGCCGCCCGTCGGCAAGCGGTCGAGCCAGCGGGGTCTCGAGCGCCACCGTCGTCAAGCTGTTACTGGCGTCGATTTCGATCGGCACCCAACCGGGCCATACGCCCGCCGGTCGCGCGGTGTAAGGCCAGCAGACGTAGCAAAACAGCGTCAAGAACCCGACGAAGCAGACGCCTTGCATCACGCGCCGCCACGGCGACGACAACCAACTGTCCCCGAGCTTTTTAAGCCCACGACGGATGAGCCCCGGCTTGCCCGTGATGCGATCGGCGAACCACGAGGTTGGCAGGACACGTCGCGCCGCCCGTTCGACGAGCCCCGGCAACTCGACAGTCGCTCCCTTCTTCGCCTTGCGCAGAAATGGCAGAAACCAGTTGAGGCGGAACATGGGAGGAAGTGGGGAATGAGGAAGAAGGCAATGCAAAGTGCAAACTGAGAAGTGCAAAATGCAAAGTTGGTTTCGGATCGTTAACCGATATCGTACGCCA
>JAEUIL010000955.1 GCA_016794255.1 Planctomycetaceae bacterium
ACGCTTGGGGACTTCCTGAAAATTATCCGGCGGCAGCCAGTTGTCGTCGGCAGTCACGAATCGCTGGTAGAAATGCCACGTGCGTCGCGCGACTTGCCGCAGACCGCGGCGTTGTTCGTCGGTGAGTGGCAGCGGCTGACGGGCGACTGGCTGGCTCACGTGGTACGCAACCGCCGGCGAGATCAACCACAACAGCGCGATCGGCAGCGCCACGATGAACGACGCTGGCTGCCAGATCGCGAGCGCGAGCAGCACCGCGAGGGCGACGACCGGCGCGGCCCACATCTCGACGATGAAGAATTTCAATCCCCGACCTAAACGCTTCTCGGTGGCGTAGGCCGTTTCCCATTCGAGCAGACTGCGGCGCGTGACGAACAACCGCATCAACGTCCGGCCCACGGCGTCGAGCATCAGATAGGCTTGATGCGGCAAGAACGTCAGCGACAGCAGCGTTTGCAGCACCGCCAGACGCAGATTCGTGGCGCTCTCGCGCAGATAGCGGAGCCACGGGATGCTCGCCGGTCGGCCGAGCGCGATGGCCGTGGCCTGCACCACGAGCGGCGCTCCGAGCGTGAGCAATCCCAGCGTCATCCACAGCCACGCGGCACCCGGCAGCGCCAGCCAACTCGCGACTAGCGCCAACAAAATCGCTGGCGGGGCGAGACTGCGCCGCAGGTTGTCGAACACCTTCCAATGCGAGATCGCGTTGAGCGGATTGCGGCGGCGACCGTGAGCCGTCGGGGTCTGCCAACCCAACCAGGGCAACAGTTGCCAATCGCCTCGCACCCACCGGTGCTGCCGTCGCGCGTAGGCATGATATTGCAACGGAAAGTCGTCGACGAACTCGATATCGGTCACGAGCGCCGTCCGCGCGTGACAGCTCTCGATCAAATCGTGACTCAAAATGCTGTTCTCGGGAAAGGCCTCGCCCAGCACGTCCTCAAACGCATCGAGATCGTAAATCCCCTTGCCGATATAGCTCCCTTGGTTGAACAGATCTTGATAGACGTCCGAGACCGCGGTGACATACGGATCGACGTGCGGATTGCCCGAGTAAATGCGAGCAAAGGGTGAGCGGTTCGCCGTAGCGGGGTTGATCGTGATCCGCGGCTGCAACACGGCATAACCGCGGTCAAGCTGCGTATGATCGGCGTTCAACCGCGGCAAATTGAGCGGATGTGCGAGCGTGCTGATCAGCATCGCCGCCGCGCCGAGAGGCAATTGCGTGTCCGAGTCGAGCGTGATCACGAACCGCGTCTTCGCCAACTCGTCGGGCAGCGTCGCACAACCGACATAGCTGGTGTGCAAATCGCCGCGCAAATAGCGGTTGAACTCCGAGAGCTTGCCGCGCTTCCGTTCCCACCCCATCCACTTGTTCTGCACCGGATTCCACTGCCGGGCGCGATGAAACAGCCAGAACCGCTGCCCGTTCTCGCGGCCATGACGCTCGTTGAGTTGGGCAATGCCCGCCTCGGCCTCGGCAAGCAGTTCGGCATCTTCGGGCAACGTCGCGGCGTCGGCGTCTTTGAAATCGACGAGCAACGCAAACTTCAACTGCGGTTGCGGATTGGCCAGATAGTGAATCTCGAGTCGCTCGACCAAGCCGCGGACGTTTTCTTTGCTGACAATCAGCGATGGAATCACCACCATCGTCGGACATGTGTCGGGCACCCGCTGACGAAAATCGAGCTTCGGCAAGGGCTGAGGATGAACCAGAACCGTGGCCAGATAGTTGACGATGGCCACGCTCAACTCGCTGAGCGGGATCGACCACAGCAGCGCGATCACCGCGAGTCCGCCGATGCCCAATCCCAGCGAAGCGGCATAGCCCAGCGGAATCGCGAGCAGCCCACACCACAGCAGACCGATCGCGCCGAGATAAATGACCGTGACTTGCTGCGCCACGCTTCGCCGCAGACGTTCGTGCCACGGCACCTGGGCCTGCAAACGAGCTTCGATCAACGGTCGACCATCGTCGATCAGATAGTAGCCGACGTGTTGTTCGACGCTGTCGCTCGCAGCGCTGTTGGCAAGCTGCACGACGCGCCGCGTGACTTCGAGCTCCGGCAACTTCGCGCGCCGCCCGAGCACCTCGATCACGTGGCGATAGCGATCACGCGTGGCAAAATCCATTCGGGCATACATGCCCGCCGGATCGCGCCGCAGTTCTTGTTCTACGAGGCTCGTGTCCTCGAAGACCCAGGTCCAGTCGATGGCCGAGAGCCAACGCATGGCGGTGATGGCGTTGCCGATCGAGACTTGATCGCGGGCTTGGCGTTGATGTTCTTGGCGGACAATATCCTCGACCGATTGCCCTTCGGCGGCGAGGCGTTGTTCTAGCCAATGCCAACATTCCGACAGATCGTGTCCCTGGTCACGAAAACGTTGCACCATCCGCGCGACCAGCGGCGGGCGCAGATTGACCGTGTCTTGGGTTCGCGCCGTAAGCACCGCATGCGGATCGATCGGCCGAGCGTCGATGATCTCGTCGGCCCAACGATCGGCACAGCGGCGATGTTCGAGCGCGACCAACACGCGATCAGCCAAGCGGCGCAGGTTCTCGACGAGTCCCAGACGGAGCGCGATCGGCACTGCCCACAGTTCACCGATCGTCAGCGGCGCGACTTCCTGATACGCCTTGATGAAGCGAATGAGCACCGAGGCATCGAGCACGCTGTCGGTATGAGCGATCACTTCCATCGCTAAGGCATAGACGCGTGGATAACCGGCGAACACGCCCTGCGACAGTTTCGGCAACTCGCGATAGAACCGCGGCGGTAGATCTTCGTGAATCTCGCGCAGCTGTTCACGGACCACATAGAAATTGTCGAGCAGCCACTCGGAACCTTGCGAGATCTCTTCACCGGCATGCACCGCCGTGACGATCGCCTCGTAGATCGATTGCAACGTCTCGCTATTCGATTGAAAGCGGTACCAGAGTCGCTTCTCATCCGGGTGCGAAGCCACGACGACATGACTCTGGGCCAAGTCGCGAGCATGCTCTTCTAAGTGTTCGGCACTGAACGGCACGCCGCGAATGGGCAATTCTTCATCGTAGAGCGCGGTTTCTTCCGTGACGGCAGTTTCAGATGGTGCGCGGTCGTCGGAGACGGTCGCAGGCATCGGTAATCCCTCGAGAGAATACAGGAGATAAGCTACGAGGCCGCGCGGCGATGACGGGATGCGGCGTAGGTGGTCCGGCAGCAACGCACATTCGGTGCCGGTACGATGACTCGCGGGTCTTTCGGGCGATGCCGATCAAATTTTGTCTTCACAGCGTTCAAAACGAGCGGAACGCGACCAGGGTGATCGCGGGTAGCGCAGGCGGTGGTCCGACGTTTTGTCCGCTTTCGTGACCAAGCATCGTCGGGAGCACGCATGAGAAAGCAGCGGCGGACATCCGAATTCACAGTCGATTGCGAAGAGCAGCGTTCGTCCACACGATCACAATTTGGCATATGAACTGCATACAGGAGTCAGCAGTCATTCATGAATCCGGTGACGATTCTTGTCGCCTTTACTTACGCGGAGATGCTCATCATGTCAGTGCAAAATCCAGAACGAACGGGCAAGGTTGGGTGGGTCGTGTTGTGGCTGTTGGGAGTGCCGATCCCCATTCTGTTGATTCTGTTTTTGATTCGTGGCTGCACGTAAACCACGTGACCAGACCGACGCGCACGATCAGGGACGGGACTCTCTCCTCCGTCCCTGATTTTTTGCGCTTAACCTGGGACGCGTGAAAAGCGCAATCTCAGCAACGGTCAACAAAAAAGGGAGGCGTCGTCCCAGCGGCGACGCACTCCCTCATCTTTCATCTTTAGCAGCGACCGAACGAACTACTCGAACAGCTTCAGATTCGAGACCGCGCGTTGGTTCTCGTTCGTGGGGAACAAGTCCCACTTGTTATCCGCGACGTTCACACCTATCTGCACATTGCCGCTGAAATTGAGCGATTTAGCGACAATCTCCGAGCCGTTGGCGCGGTCGAAGTGTACCACCATCGGATAGATGCTCTTGATGGTCTTCGTGCCGTTGGGCGGAACACTGGCTCGTTCGCCCTCGAGCAGATAGTGGAACTCTTGCGGGTTCTGCGAGTTGTCGAGCACGATGTCGAAGCGTTGCTTGTACAACTGCCAACCCGTGTCGGTCGGCGTGAAGTAGTAGGTACCGTCGCTCACGGTATAGCCATCGACGCCGAAGTTGCCGCCGCGATCGTACTCGATGGTCCACCGCTGGCCCGCCCCGGGCAAGTGCTGGGTCATGCCGGGCTGCATCTCGTACCGATTGCCTTCCACCGTGTAGCTAATCATCGAGCTGCTCGTGGGCGGATTCACCAGCAACACGCCGCTCGTGACTTCTTGTCCTTCGGAATCGCGCACCGGTTTACCAGTCACGATCGGCATCCCAAGCGCCTCGGCCGCCATTCCTTGACGAATCGAGATCGGTCCCTTGCCTTGATTGCCGATCAACACCGCGTCGTGGCCCAGGACAATCGCTTTGCCGACGGCGAGCGCGGGATCGTAAATGAGCGGCACCTTGCCCGTGGGCAGACGAGCGGTCCGGCCACCGTCGGGCGTCACCGCCTCGACCAGCTTCCGCACCTCGGCCCAAGTCTTGAGCGTCCCCAGAGCTGCGACCACTTCATCGGCCCCTTTCGTCGCACTGATGATCTTGTTGAGCGTCGTTTCCAAATCGCTCAGGTCTTGCACGATCGACGTCTTGTTGTGAACGTTTTGTTCCAGCCGGGCAAAGGTCCGCCGGGCTTCGGTCTGTCGGGCGACAATCTCGGCACCGGCCGTGTCTCGCGGGCTGCCTTGCGTCCAAGCGGCAAACGCGGCCGCGGGATCGTTGGCCCGCAGGGCGACGACGAGTGCGTTCTGCTGATCGGCGTTCCAATTCGTGGTCTTCGCCAGCACGGCGAGCTCGTCGGGCAGCACGTTCTTGAGCTTCGCCTTGAGACCCTCGGTCTCTTCCGTCAGATGGCGATCGATACTGGCGATCGCGGTGTCTCGTTCCTCGGCCGTCAGCGGCAGCGGCTGCACGATCTTGTTCGCCTCGGCGACCGCTTTGCCGGCTTGAAATTCGTTGCGTTTGAGGCCCGGGGCGGTGTCGGTCAGGGGCGCTTGAGCCTCGGGATTGGTTAACACTTGTTTGCGTTGAGCGTGGGTCACTTGCGGACTGAGTGCGAGTACGAGCGCCATACTCAGCATCAGTGCAACTCTGGAGTAGCACATGGGGAGACCTCCCTGGAGTAAGAGAATCGAACGCGTGAGAAACGCGTGTGGGCTTGGGCCTAAGGCCACTGCAATCGGTGTTCCAGAGCAGTGACGCGAGTGGATGGGGCCAAGGACCCAGATGATTCAACCGAGTGAGTCAAGTTCGTGGCCGTTCATACTCAGATGACACGCGATCCCAGCGCGATCCGTGTGATGGCAGCGCGTTCAGATGCTCACGTGCCGCTGGTGGTCCGATCTCTGCACCTTAAGATTGCGTCACCTGATCGTCGACCTGGGCAACTTGTTCGTCGACCGGAGCAGCAACCGCGGTTGGCTCGTCGCTCGCCGGTAGTTCGACCATCTCGACGTGGGTCTGCATCGTTTCGTGAGCCATAGTGTACAGCGTTCCCGAGACCGGCGCGGTGTCGCGGTAGTGCCGACCCACGGCCACACGAAGGTGCGCTGTCGACGGCAGACAACCGTTCGTCGGGTCAAACCCTTTCCAACCGACGCGCGGAATATAGACCTGCACCCACGCGTGACTGGCGACCTGCACCGGCTGATCGTCCGTGCCGATGTGGATGTAACCACACACATATCGCGCGGGCAACTCTAGCAACCGGGCCATGCAAATAAACAGATTCGCAAAATCCTGACAGACACCCTGCTTGTTCACGAGCACGTCGTACGGCGTGGTCGCGAGGTTGGTCGAGCCCGAGACATAACGGTACTCGCGGAACAGCGTCAGATTGATATCGAAGAGCGTCTCGAGCAGATCGTGCTGATTGCGATCGACAAACGATTTGGCGTAGTCGTAGATCTCGAGCAACTGCGTCTCGGGCAGTTCGATCGGCGTCAGATACGGCAGCAGCATCTTTTGATCCCAGGGCATCCACGAGACCGGAAACGTCGGTCGCGTCGGCAAACTTGCAAACGCGAACGGGTCGACATCTTCGAGCATCACGATCGACTCGGCCGTGACGGTCATCGCTTCGTAAGGCTGCGACACTTCGTAGAACGTTGTCCAGTTGCCGAACGCGTCCTCGTATTCGACGCCCGCGATGTCGGGATTCAACAGCAACCGATGCTCGACCACTTGCTGCTTCCAATCATGCACAGGCCGCAGATGCAGCCGGTGGATACTGTGCTCAATCGGACGATCGTACTGAAACTGTGTCGTGTGACGCACGCGAAACTTGCGTCGCTGCGCGGTGTCGATTCGAGCGGCACGGATCATGACGGAGACTCCCGAGAGTTACGAATGATTTCTCAGCTTGGGATCCATGGCGTCACGCAGCCCGCTGCCGAGTAGATTGAAGAGCGTCACGATCACTAGGATCGCGGCGGACGGAATGACCACAAGCCACCAATAGTTGTAGTTGGCCGAGCCGAGCCGCAACAGCGCGCCCCAGCTCGGAGTCGGTGGTCGCACGCCGAAGCCCAGCAGACTGAGCCCCGCCTCGGTCATGATCGCGCCGCCGACGCCGAACGGCGCTGCCACCAGCGCCGGGCCGAGCGAATTGGGCAACAAATGCCGCAACACAATCCGCGTGTGCGACGCGCCGACCATCCGCGCGGCGGTGATGTAATCGAGCGACCGTTGCTTGAGCACCTCGGCCCGAATCAGTCGCGCGATCGACGGCCAGCCGGTGATGCCGATCACGAACATGACGATGTAAATGCTCGGGCCCAAGAGCGCGACGAGCGTCAAAATCAGAAAGAACGCCGGGAACAACGACATCACTTCAATCACGCGCGACAGCAGCAGATCGACGGTCCCGCCGAGATAACCGGCCAGCGCACCGACGAAGGTGCCGATCGAAACGTACAGTCCGACGGCCAGAAAGCCCACGGTGATCGAGATGCGCGTGCCGTAGAGCATCTGCACGACGACATCCCGCCCGGTGTTATCCGTGCCGAACCAATGCGGC
>JAEUIL010000681.1 GCA_016794255.1 Planctomycetaceae bacterium
CGATACCACGTCGCTTGATGTGCGATTATCTCGCGCTGTGCCGTGGCATTCCGTTGATCCCCATGCAACGGACGATGCAGTTGGCCGAGCTGGTCGCGGCTCGCAACTGGCTTGGCGATGATCGCCCGAGTTGGGTGGCGATCTTTCTCAAGGCGTATGGGCTGGTGTGCCAACGTCATGCCGAGTTGCGGACCACGTTCATGCCGCGCCCCTGGGACCATCTGTACGAGCATCCCGAGCCGGTCGTCGTGTTGGCGGTCGAGCGGCAGATGCATGGCGAGAACGCGGTGTTGCCCGCCCAGATGCGCGATCCCGGCAGCCGTTCGCTGGCCGAGATTCACGCCTATGTGCAGCGTTGCAAAGAGGCTCCGCTCGACGAGATTCGCGGCTTTCGACGGGCGTTGCGATTGTCGCGGTACCCTTGGCCGGTGCGTTCGTTGCTCTATGAATTGTCGCGCTGGTGTGGGCCGCAGCGGAGTCAGTATCTCGGCACGTTTGGCATGGGCGTGACGGCCGGTCAAGGAGCGAGCACCTTGGCAGTGGTCGCGCCGCTGACGACGACATTGCACTACGGCGAGCTCGCCGCCGACGGGTCGTTGCCCATGCGGCTGACGTTCGATCATCGCGTGATCGACGGCGCGTTCGTGGCTCGGGTGTTGACCGAGTTCGAAGAGGTGCTGCGGACCGAGATTCTCAACGAACTCCGCGACACTCGCCAAGCGGCGTAGCACCCCAAGTCGGCGGCTCTGTCGCGGGTCAATCGAGCTCGCGCATCGCATCGCTTGCCCGCCCCTAATCCCGGCTCCGCAATTTCGACAACAGACGCAGAATCTCGACATACAGCCACACGAGCGTGACGAGCAATCCGAACGCGGCGTACCACTCCATGTAGCGTGGTGCCCCGGCCTCGCAGCCGTTTTCGATGAAGTCGAAATCGAGCACCAAATTCAACGCGGCAATCACGACCACGAACAGCGAAAAGCCGATGCCGACGACGCCCGACTGGTGAATGTAGGGGATCGCGATGCCGAAGAAGCCGAGCACCATCGACGCGAGATAGACCAGGGCGATGCCGCTCGTCGCCGCGAGGATCCCGAGCTTAAAGTTCTCGCTCGGTTTGACGAGGCCTGTGGCGTAGATCAAGAGCAGACCGGCGAGCGTGCCGAAGGTGCCTCCCGCCGCTTGGGCCGCGATGCCGGGAAATCGCGATTCAAACGTAGCCGACAGCGCGCCGAGAAACACGCCTTCGGCGAGGGCGTAGATCGAGCCCGTGACGGCCGCCCAGGTCGGTTTGAAGATCGTGATCAGGGAAAAGATCATGCCAACCACCGCGCCGCCGATGAGAAACAGCGACGTATTCGGCGCGACCTGACCCGGGGCGGGAATCGTTTGCATCCACGTGAACGCCGCCGCCCCGACGCACAGTGCGAGCAAGAAGAAGCACCGCGTGACCGTGCCCGACAGGGTCATGGCATTGGCCGAGGGTATTGCGATATCGAAGGTTTTGTCGTTGAGTGCCGGGTTGGCGGTACGCATGATTTTGGGGCCTTAGAGTGAAGTGCGAATCGTCACATTCTATCACTGTCGCAATGCATTGTCTGCCGGCGCGAGACGCAACTAGCCGATTAAAAGCGCTCATGATTTGTGAGTCATTCGCGGGATTCTCTTGTCGATGTCCCGTTTCCATGATAGGTTTAACCGCAGTTGAAACTGACGGAAATTGCGGCACCGCATTGAAACCGGATGCTATGTAGACGCGTATGGCGACGGGCTGGCAGAGTGTACTCGAACAAGCGCTGGCATTACCGCCGCAAGAACGGGCGCAAGTCGTGATTGCATTAGAGCAAAGCATCAGTCATGACGATTGGCCTCCCCATGCCGTCGCGGAAAATAGCGCCGACGCGATCCAGGGGAGCGAGTTACTTGACGAACTGAGACGGCGATCTGTCGAGATACACGCGGGTAAAGCAACGACCTATTCGGCCGCGGACTTAATTGCTGAGTTGATTCAGCGACAAGATACTAAGGATCGCCGATGACGTTACGTATTCATGACGATGCGAAGAAAGAGATCACTGCAGCGCAGGACTATTTAAACCAGCAGTCGGCAGGGTTGGGGTGACGGTTTATTGTCGACCTCGGTGAGACGCTGTTCGAAATCGGACGGCATCGCAGGAACGGCTCCTGACGCCTCTTCTCCCTACCATCCGCGCTCGAAGCAATATCTATTATTGCACCTTACGGGGAACAGTCGGACAACCACCCTGGGTCAACGACTTGGCCAAAATGAACCTTGGGTTTGCTCCTCTGCAGCATCTTGAATTCCGCTTGAGAGAGATCTTGTGTGCCAATTGAAAAGTCACGTAGCCCAGGTATGCCCAAAAGCAGACGCATTTCCTCGACACTGGCCCCGGCTTTGTGGATATCAATTTTATCAAGATGCTTTAAGGTACACAGCTGGCCAATCTGAGCGGATGTAATGGTCGTATTTACAAACCCGACATACTTCAGGTTCTTGCAACGATTCAACACGGATAAGTCGACCCCTGCGATATCACATTCCCTCAAGAAAAGGTCATTCATATCAGGCAAGTCACCAAAGGAGGCAAACTGCGCATTTGAAAATGTCATGTGGCAGATCCCTATCGACCTAAGTCTTGTCAATGACGTAATGACCGTGAAGTTTTCGGGATCCTTGACCGGCCCTGGCAGGTCTAGGGTAGTTAGCCTAGAAAACTGCACAACGTCGGCCATCGAAAGTTTAGTCCCAGGATATGGCCGAAAGTTGTTGGCGTAACCGCCATCGGTAGCGATTCGAACTCCCAGCGCCTCAACCGCTTCAATTCGCGCACGTTCCTCAAGCAATGGTGCGATGGCTTGCTGATAAGCTTGCTCGCGACGTACGATCGAGATTCCCGTAGTACTCCATAAGGTGATACAAACCGCTGCGCCTACGAGACCGACTCGGCAATTCCGTGGGTACGCAATGATGATGGCGACGAGCCAGGCAATCGGGTGAGCGGCGAACTGAACCTTTCTCCAATTTGTCGGATCAGCCTCGATCGCTGGACGAAACACGGCATGATAGCCGTCGAGCAATTCGAACAAACTCCAGGTCATAAATATCGCAATCACCAGCGTCGATAACCACCACAGCAGATAGTTCTTGCGTCGCGCACAAGTCAAACCCACCAGCACGGTCGCTATGATCCCGAGAATACAGATGAGGGTGATCATTCCGATACCGGAAGCTCTGGCCCACACCGCCGGAACGGCAGCCATTTTCCATTCGTTCATGTTCATTTCCTCAGTGACATGATGGAAACGGTTTTAATTGCGTTCGCAGATATGTCTGTGGATAGAAAGATAGTCTCGCGCCAATCGGGCTGTGCCCTGCTTTTTTGTTCACGATCGAGATCATGAACCAATAGCGTAACATCAGGCGGCACGTTCGGGGCAAGCGAATTCGACCGCCCACGCCCTTCGCCCTTGAGGCTACTCACGTTGGCACGGTATCCTGTCACAACGGCGTAACTCCCTACGCCTTCACCCCTTGCGGAATTCCTGTCTCGCGAAAGATGACCATGCCCGACGTGCTTCGCCAAGATATCGCTGCGGCCGCCTCGACCATCGTGGTCAAAGTCGGGACCCGGGTGCTGACCGGGGCTGATGGCCGACTCAATGAAACTCGCATCCAGGCCCTAGCCGAGGAATTGCATGAAGTCATGGCGTCAGGCCGACGGGTCGTGCTCGTCAGCTCCGGGGCGGTTGGCGCAGGTATGGGCCAACTCGGACTCGGCGAACGGCCCAAGGATTTGGCCAAACTCCAAGCTGTCGCGGCGGTCGGGCAATGCTATTTGGTGCAGACCTACGATCGGGCCCTCAAATCCTTCGGCCGGCATGCGGCCCAGGTACTGCTCACGGCCGACGACGTCGACGATCGCCTGCGATATTTGAATGTGCGAAACACGCTGACGGCGCTGCTCGAACTCGGCGCGATTCCGATCATCAACGAGAACGACACCGTCAGTGTCGAAGAACTGCAAACCACGTTCGGCGACAACGATCGGCTCGCCGCGATGGTCACGAACTTGATTCGCGCACCGCTGCTCGTGCTGCTCTCGGACGTCGAGGGGCTGTACGACGGCGATCCGCGCGTGCCCGGCGCTCAGTTGGTGAACACCGTGCTGAAGGTCGACGACTCGGTCTATGCTCTGGTGCGCGATCAGAAGACCGGTCTGAGCAAGGGTGGCATGGCGAGCAAGCTCAACGCCGCGCGAATGTGTACGATCTCGGGTGAAAACGTGATCATCACCAGCGGTCGCGAGCCGGGAGCGTTGCGTCGCATCATGGCAGGCGAAACGGTCGGCACGCTGTTCGTCGCGCAAGGCCAGGCGCTGAACAGTTGGAAACGTTGGATCGGCTTTACGGCTCAACCTCGCGGACAACTCGTGCTCGACGCCGGCGCTCGGCAAGCGGTCGAGAAGCAAGGCCGCAGTTTGCTCGCGATTGGCGTGCAGAACGTGCAGGGCGATTTTCAGAAGGGCGAAGTGATTTCGCTCTGCGACACGAGCGGGGCGGAGTTTGCTCGCGGGCTGACGAACTATGCCGCAGCCGACATTTTGCGGATTAAGGGCCTGCGGACCGAGGCGATTGCCACGGCCCTCGGGCATTGCCCGTACGAGGAAGTGATCCACCGCGACAACATGATCGTTACGGTCAGCGGGTAGCCGTTTTCTCGGCGAAATGCGGGAAAAGTGCCCGTGTTGTGCTGGATTGGGCGACTGGTACCCCACCCGCGGCTTGTCAGCACCCGGCGATCCTCAAATCCGGCTCAAGTTGGCGAGCCGGACGGCCGATCTTCTCGTGGTCGCCAAGCCGTTTGGCTCGCGTTTTACAGGCTTTTTGCGGTCGCACACGAAATTCTCAAAAATCTCGCCGGGACCCCATTGAACGCCTGGGAGCCCTGCTGTATAAACATCTTTCTCGCTTCACTGCTGAGTTTTCGGTAGTGCAACGGTGGTCAGAGCTCGTGCTCGACGGATCGGTTGGTCCTTTGGAGCACGGCCTCTGCCTACCTGGCAGTGAAGCCAACGAATCTTGCCCTTAGCGGGGTGAGGAGCTTGCCTTAGCGGGCGAGTGTCGTTGGCTTTGTTCGTTCTTTGACAATTTGGTTGTGGTAAGAGTGGCATCTGAAGTAAGTCAGATGGCTGCCGGTGACTCCCCGTCATCGGTAAGTAGCTGACCTTTTTCACGGCACTTAGTACTAGTTTTGCAACTGATGGCCATGTTGCGAAGCATCTCAGCCAGTGATCGCAAGATCACGGGTCGCGGTGGTTCAAGGCGTGGTTGGTTGGTTGATTTCGGATCAAGATCGTTACCCGATTGAGCGAACGTCGCAACCATCTTTGGTAGCCAGCGGCGTTCCCTGTTCTTCAAGGCTTTGCCGCCTTGGAAAATGGCGATCGGAAAAACTTGGATCGGCTCACGAGATTGGTTCGTTCAGCAAGGAAACGCGTTGAGCGGGCTAGGTCGAAGAGGGCTGAATTAATGTGGTCCAAGCTATTAAGGGCACACGGGGGATGTCTTGGCATCAGGAGGCGATGAAGGGCGTGGAAGACTGCGAAAAGCCCGGGGGAGCCGTCAAACAGGCTTTGATCCCGGGATCCCTGAATTAGCATACACTGAATAAATAGGTGTATGCGGCGAACGCGGACAACTGAAACATCTCAGTAGCCGCAGGAAAAGAAAGAAAAATCGATTTCCTCAGTAGCGGCGAGCGAACGGGAAATAGCCCAAACTCTGGAGGTTTTCCTCCGGAGGGTTGTAGGGCTTCTCAATGCGAAGGTCTGGGTTAGCAGAATTTTCTGGAAAGTTGAACCATAGAGGGTGACAGTCCCGTATGCGAAAACTGACAGACCTAGCGAGAAGTACCTGAGTAGGTCGAGCCACGTGGAATCTCGACTGAATCTACGGGGACCATCCCGTAAGGCTAAATACTCCCTGATGACCGATAGTGAACTCAGTATGGCGACTGAAAGATGGGAAGAACCCCGGAAGGGGAGGAACTGAACCTGAAACCGTGTGCCTACAAGCGGTCGGAGGGCTATACGCAGCAATGCGGATGCCTGACGGCGTGCCTTTTGCATAATGATCCGGCGAGTTACCGTCAACGGCTGGTTAAGATCTTCAGGATCGAAGCCAAAGGGAAACCGAGTCTGAATAGGGCGTTTTGTCGTTGGTGGTAGGCGCGAATCTGCGTGAACTACCCATGAGCAGGTTGAATCGCGGGTTATACCGCGTGGAGGACCGAACCCGTTTGGGTTGAAAACCGATGGGATGACTTGTGGGGAGGAGTGAAAGTCTAATCAAACGCAGGGATAGCTCGTTCTCTCCGAAATATATTTAGGTATAGCCTCGAGCCACTATGCACCGGGGGTAGAGAGACTGAATCGACTTGAGGGTCATTCCGACTACTCTGTTGAACCAAACTCCGAATACCGGTGTATTTATCTCGGGAGACAGTCCGCGAGGGATAAGCTTCGCGGTCGAGAGGGAAACAACCCAGACCATCAGCTAAGGTCCCAAAGTCACACTCAGTCACAAAGGAAGTTGAATTGCTGTGACATCCAGGATGTTGGCTTAGAAGCAGCCACCATTTAAAAAGTGCGTAACAGCTTACTGGACGAGCAATTCTGCGCCGATAATGATCGGGAGTAAGTGTGACACCGAAGCTATGGAACGCTATGCGTTGGTAGGAGAGCGCTGAAAGGGAGACACAAGCCATACCGTAAGGAGTGGTCGCGGCCCTTTCAGGTGATTATGCCGGAATGAGTAACGATAAAGCAGGTGAGAATCCTGCTCACCGAAAGCCTAAGGTTTCCTGGGGAAGGTAATTCCGCCCAGGGTTAGCCGGTACCTTAGTCGAGGCCGAAAGGCGTAGACGATGGATAGCAGGTCAACATTCCTGCGCCACTCTGGTGGACCGATGGAGGGACGGCCTTGCAACAGCAAGCGGTACGACTAGAAACGTCCGTCGGTTATGGTTGGTTAGGGGATAGGCAAATCCGCCCCAATATACTGGCCTTAATCGCGATCGCATTTATGTTCGAGTAGTTGTTCGCGCAAGGTCCAAGAAAATCTTCTAAGGGTTGAAACCAGAGTGACCGTACTAAAACTGACACAGGTAGGCGAGACGAGTAGTCTAAGGTGCTCGGGAGAACACTGGTTAAGGAACTCTGCAACATGATCCCGTAAGTTCGCGATAAGGGATGCCTTCGTAAGAAGGCCACAGTAAATCGGCTTCAGCGACTGTTTATCAAAAACACAGGACTCTGCTAACACGTAAGTGGATGTATAGAGTCTGACGCCTGCCCGGTGCCGGTAGGTTAAGGAAGAGGGTTAGCCGTAAGGTGAAGCCCGCGACCGAAGCCCCGGTAAACGGCGGCCGTAACTATGACGGTCCTAAGGTAGCGAAGTTCCTTGTCGGGTAAGTTCCGACCTGCATGAATGGCGTAACGACTGAAGCACTGTCTCAACCAGTGACCCGGTGAAATTGTAG
>JAEUIL010000104.1 GCA_016794255.1 Planctomycetaceae bacterium
CGAGATTCGCCGCGTGAGAATCGAACGGGCCAAACGCGAACTCGTACAATCGAACCGCAGTCTGTCGCAAATTGCCCAGGACGTAGGGTTCGGCGATCGCATGCGATTATATGAGGTTTTCTGCCGCGAAGTTGGCCTGACGCCTAGCGCATTCCGCAAAGAGCGGCAGGCCAACTAACTTGCTTCAAAATTCGTTAGGGCTGCATGCTTCGCCCGAACTTAAAGCCTGCTTCGGTTTAACACACCGACGCAGCGACACGATTCAGATATCCAGGCTAGATCAGGGGTGATATGGACCCGCAATCGCTGTCCAGAGCGGTTCTTGGTAATGTTGCCCCCATTCGCGGCCATAATGATCAAAGGCAACCTTGGGCGTATCTCCCATCAGTTCAGCTAACACCTCAATGGAACAGCCGGTGCCTCCGTTCCAGAATCCCGAGAGCATGCGATGTGCAAACGTGTGGCGACACACGTAGGTCGAGTAACGTTTACGCGCGGGATCATCGTTCCAGCCGAGCTTGCGCCGGATCGCCATGAATCGATGGACGCCGGTCACTTTCTTCCACGGTTTGTTCTGTGGGTTCGCGAAGATCGGTACGCCACTCTGCTTCGGCGCATTCAGCATGCGTTTTCGGGCCAACTCGGCAACCTCAGGTCGTACCGGGATCTTTCGTGTTTTCTTGGTCTTGCTGGAGTAAACCCGCCAGAGCATACCACGCGGCGTTTCCTCAACGTGTTCCGCAGTTAACTTCGCAAGCTCGCAGAACGGCCGCAGCCCGGTGTGAATCGCGGCGAACAGAAAGTCACGAAACGGCTTGTCGGCCGCGGCGTAGATCGCCCGTTCGTCTTCGGCCGAGAACGAAATCAACTTTGGCTGAGGGGGCGGCTTCTTCAGGCCTCGAAGCGGATTACGAACGTGATGTTCACTCTGCGCGAGATTAAAGGCCGCCAGAATGATCGCGATGGCGTTGCGACGAGTCGCCGGTGATCGCCAGTTGGTGTGACTCTCGACCCAGCTCGCAACGTGACCACGCTTCAACTCGCTCACTGGCATCGCGCCGCAGTAGCCCGCCAGCTCGTTCAGGTAGCGAATTGCACTCTCGCGATGATCGTGACTCATGCTTCCCGCCGCAACGCGGCGTTCGCATTGTTGTAGGTACTCAGAACAGACCTGGGCTACCAGCCATTGGCGTGGTACGACCGTCGAGGTCCCGGCGAGCTTGGATTTGGGCTTAAAGCCAGCAGCGACTTGCACTCGGGCGAGCGCCAGACCTGCCGCTTGTTTGTTCGCCTGGCCGCGAATCCGTCGCCCCTCTTCGTCAAATAACGCCACGCGCTGCTTGGTGCCGGACGGCGTGTAGTACCAGCTATCGGTTTGCTTCCAATACCAAGCAGAACCGCGCCGTTGCCGCCTGGGAGCTGTTTTTGCCATGTTCGACTCCTATTTGGCCTTGCGCTTTCGACCCGAGGGCTGACGCTTAGCCAGCGCGCGCTTGGTCGCTGCTTGCTTCGCTGCGATCTTCTCCACGCCAATTGCCGCCCATAGCGGATCCTGGTAGTGCTGCCCCCATTCCTTGCCATAGTGGTCAAACGCCACCTTCGGCGTGTCGCCGATCAACTCGGCGAGCGTCTCAATCGAACAGCCGCGACCACCGTTCCAATAGCCCGAGAGCATGCGGTGCGCAAACGTGTGGCGACAGGTGTAGCTCGAATACTTGCTTTTGACGGGATCCTGGTCCCAGCCGAGCTTCTTCTTGATCGCCAGAAACCGCACCACTCCCGTCATGCGCTGCCACGGTTCATCCTTCGTGTTACGAAAGATCGGCTTGTTCGACCCCTTGGGGCAACTCGGCAGTAGCTTTTGAACCAGGTTTGCCACCTCGGATCGCACCGGAATCTTGCGACTCTTCTTGGTCTTTGACGAGCAGACGCGCCAGAGCATGCCACGCGGAGTGACCTCCACATGATCGGCCGTCAGCTTGGCCAACTCACAGTACGGGCGCAAACCGGTGCGGATCGCTGCGAACAGGAAGTTGCGAAACCGCTCTTCCGTGGCACCCAACAGCGTCGTTTCGTCCTCGGGCGAGAACGACTGCAACCGTGGCTCCGATTTCGGCCTTTTCAGTCCTTTGAGCGGACTAGCGACATCGAACATCGTTTCGGCATAGTTGAACGCCGCCTGGACGAAAGCGACCGCCGAACGATGTGTAGACGGTGACTTCCAACCGGTGTGACTTTCGATCCAGCACTGAATATGACTGCGTTTCAGCTCGGTGACTTTCAACGCGCCGCAGTAGCCGCACAGGTCGTTGAGAAATGCCCGGGCCCCGGCGTTATGGCTAGTGCTCATCGCCCCAGCTTTCACGCGACGTTCGCACGATTGCAGATACTCGGAGCACACGCGGGCGACCGACCATTCCTCCGCCAGCGGCTGACCATTTTGCGCAACTTGATTCGCGATCCTAGCGCGGGCAAACGCATGGTCGGCCAAGCGCGAGTTTTCCTTGCCGCGTATTCTCCCACCTTGCTCGTCAAACAAGGGTACGCGTTGCTTGGTACCTGGCAGCGTGTAGTACCAGCAGTCGGTCTGCTTCCAGTGCCATGCAGTGCCGTGCGATCGTCGGCGTTTCTTACGGGGTCTTGCCATGACATTTCCTGGGAAAGATTGACGCTCCTTGATTCGCAGTCGATATTGCTTCGGCCGGACGGTCGCGCCGCTCTTCTTGACGCGTCACCCGCGTTTCCGGTTCGCCGTCACGGGAGGTCTACCATGGCAGATACCGAACAACCGCCACAAACCCAGCTAGGGTTATCGGGCCGTTTACTACATCAAATAGCTACACTTATCATTATCGCGGCATCCCACGAATGGTCAATATCGGCGGACAACAAAGCGTTATGTGCTGATTCACAGTGTAGACCCAACATCGTACTTATACTTGCCGATGACCTCGGCTGGGGTGATCTGGCCTGCTACGGTCATCCGCTCATCAAGACTCCCAATTTGGATCGGCTGGCGTCGCAAGGTTTGCGGCTCACGCAATGTTACTCGGCCAGCGCGGTCTGTTCGCCGTCGCGATCGGCGATCCTGACGGGTCGCACACCCTATCGAAACGGTGTGTTCACCTGGATTCCAGAGGGACGCGAGATTCATCTGCGAACGAGTGAGATCACGAGCGCGACATTGTTGAAGCAGGCAGGCTACGACACCTGCCATGTCGGCAAGTGGCATTTGAACAGCCACTTCAATCAACCGACACAGCCGCAACCCAACGATCATGGCTACAACTGGTGGCTCGCCACGCAAAACAACGCGGCTCCTTCGCACGCCTTTCCCGAGAATTTCGTTCGCAACGGTCAACCCATCGGCAAGGTCGACGCGTACTCTGCGCAGTTCGTCGCTCAAGAAGCGATTACGTGGCTCAAGGATCAGCGTGACAAGTCCAAGCCGTTTCTGCTGTCGATGTGGACGCATGAGCCGCACTATCCGATCAAGTCGGCACCGGAGTTTAAACAGGCGTATTCACAGCTCACCGACGAGGTACAGATCGAACATCATGCGAACGTCACGCAGTTGGATGACGCCGTGGGCCGACTGCTGCGAGCGCTCGACGAATTGAAACTGAGTGACAACACGCTGGTGGTGTTTACGTCGGACAATGGCCCCGAGGGAGACGGCATCAAGTCGCCGGGGCGCGGCTCGACCGGTGGTCTGCGCGGTCGCAAGCGATCGGTTTACGAGGGAGGCATCCGCGTGCCGGGGATCGTGCGTTGGCCGGGAAAAACGAAACCGGGCAGCACGTCGCCCTCGCCAGTGATCGGGTCCGACATTTTCGCCACGGTCTGTGCCGCGACGGGTGTTACGCCGCCGCAAGATCGCGTGATCGATGGCGGCAATTTCGCACCGGTGTTCACCGGCGGATCGGTGGATCGGGCTCGGCCATTGTATTGGCGCTGTGTGATTGCTCCCGAGAAGTTTAAGACAGCCATGCGCATCGGCGATTGGAAGATCGTCGCCGACGAGGCGCTTACGCAGTTCGAGTTGTACAACGTGGCCGCCGATCCGCAGGAGAAACAGGAACTCTCCCAGAGTGAGCCGGCTAAGTTCACCGAGATGCAGGCGGCGCTACGTAAGCTCAACACCGAGATCGAGGCCGAGGGGCCGAGTTGGTGGCGAACCTATAACAACGGCGGCAAGAACGCGCCGAAGAATAAGAACGCCAAAGCGAAAAAGGCGTCATAAGATCGCGCGGTCCAAGACGCTCGACGAGCTTTTCGGGTCAGTGCAGCGTCACGGCGAACACCGCCGCGTTCTGCAAGTGCAAGCGCAGCATGTACCGGCCCGGCGGTAGATCGGCGAGTTGCTTGCCATGCCAGCTCACGGGATGTCTGAGCGAGTCGCTGGTCAACGGCTCTGCGTCATCTTGCGTGAAGCCGCGAACGCGATAGCCATCGGCTGTGAGCACTTCCACTCGTACTGCGCCGTCGGCCGCGTCGGCATTCACGGTTAACTTGCGCACGCCACCGAGGTCGATCGGCCGCAGGGTGGCTTGGCCGACGTTCTCTAGTGTTTGCTTGAGCGTCTTTTGATCGCTAATGGGCACGGGGCGAATGCCGGCGAATCGATCGCGTGGAATCGACACCATCCCCACGCCGCTCCGTTGATCGGGCGGCGACTTCACCCCATCGAGCGGCGCTTGGTTGTAGGCTCCGTAGTAGAACCGAATCTCGTCGTCCAAGATCACCGGCGTGGCGTTGGTCAAAATTGTACGGCTATCAAACAAGCCTGGCGTGCTGCGAGCGATGAAGAACTGGTCGCGAAACGGACGTCCCCATTGGAGGCCATCGCGGCTCGTCATCAACTCGACATCCATGGCCCCCTTCAAGCGCCGGATAAACATTTGATTCAAGCAGAAGTAGCGATCGCCGTAAAAGAACACGGGCGACGTGTGAAACTCGACATCGCTGGGATCATCATCGTCGGTGGTCAAAAGCAGCTCGGGCTTGCTCCACGTCAGAAAATCTTTGCTCTCGGTGCGTCCCAACGCATGACGCCACGACGCGCCTCCCAAAGGCGAGTCGATCCACATTTTGCCGTAGATTGCAAACACGTCGCGACGTGGGTCGTACATCACGTCGACGGCGTCGGACATCGTGAGCGGATACTGCCAAGTCTTGCGCGTCGGGATCGGTTTTCCGGGCGCAGGCGTTTCAGTGTAGGTCGGTTCTCCTTCGACGATCGGTTGTGTGCCGCGGCTGCCATAAGCCGTCAGATAATGCGGGCCGTCGGGCTGCTTGGTCCAGTGAATGCCGTCGGGTGAAAAGGCGACGTGCAGACCGGGATAAACTCGCCCGTCGCGTTCGGACCAGTCGTAGTAAGCCATCTTGTAGCGTCGAGTCACGTCGGACTCGCGTTCATCGACGAGCACCGAATTGCAGTAGCGATGACCATATAACCCGGTGCCGATCAACACGATGTTCGTCTTCGGTTGATCGAGATATGGAAACAATTCCAGTTCGGGCTTGGTGAATGTGATGCCGTCGTCGCTCTCGGCATAGCACACGACGCACCGGTAGCGTTCGTCTTTGGCCCGAGCGCCGACATAGGCTTGATACCAGAGCTGGTACTTGCCGGTCTTCGGATGGCGATACACGCTCGTGTAACCGATTGCGGTCTCCCAGCGTTTAGTCATCGCGATCAAAGCATGGGGCGAATGACGCTGCGGGACGTTGAGAAATCGCCGGGTGCCCGCGCGATACAGCACGTCATGATCGTCGACCATCAGCAGCGTGCGGGCCGGGGACTCGGCTGCTGAGATTGCTCCCGCGAGCCAGGCCAGCACGACAAACACGAACAAAGCGACAGTTCGAGTGGCTCGCATCAGCAAATCTCCGCGGATCATCAGGCAGTCTCCCATCCCGGTTGCGAGTATAGTCCGAATCGAGCAGAGCCTCCAAACGATTGCTTGCCGGAGGTTGTTCGGCGACTCTAGAATGCGACCCACTTGGAGAACGAATATGAAGTTGCTGAACGCATTTACCCTTCTGTCAGTCGCGATGTCAGCCGCACTTTGGGCTGCGCCGCCGATGCCGGCTCTCAAGCCGCATCCCGAGGCGGTGGCGAATACGCATCCGCCGGGAGACGTCGATCGGCCCGAATTGGTGCCGTTCGTGATCGCCAATCCCGCGACGCTGCCGGGCATCGTGGTCGACGAGACCGCGGCGACACTGGTTGGTCGCTGGCAATACTCGACGCACACACCGCCCTATGTCGGCTTGGGTTACCTGCACGATCAAAAAGAGGGCAAAGGACAGAAGTCCGTCACGTTCACGCCCACGTTGCCTCGCGACGGCGTGTACGAAGTGCGGATCGCACATTGCTATAACATTCGCCGCTCGACGAGTGCGCCGATCAAGATTCACCACGCCGATGGCGAGACCATGGTCCGCATCAATCAACAGGAAGAACCGCCGCACGGCAGGCTGTTTCGCTCGTTGGGCAAGTTTCGGTTTCGAGCCGGGCGTGACGGTTGGGTGCGTGTCTCGAACGACGGCACCGATCCGAAGCATGTCGTGATCGCCGATGCTGTCCAGTGGTTGGAACAAACTCCGTAAGGTTGTCGTTCTGTTAGTCCTCAAAGATCTGAACCGATATGCATGCTCTTCCGTTTGCGTCGCCCGCTGAATTGGAACTTGATCCGACTCGTTTGCAGCGGACCTATGAATTGCTGCAGAAGTGGACCGATGCAAATGTGATTCCCGCGGCGGCCGTGTGTCTGGGACGATACGGCAAACTGCTCAAACCACGCTTCTTCGGTCGGCACCATCCCGATCAACCGACACCAATCGCCGACGATGCGTTGTTCCTCGTCGCTTCGTTGACCAAGCCGGTCACCGTCGCCGCCCTTATGATGCTCGTCGAACGAGGCGAACTGCTGCTGGAAGATCGCGTGGCTCGGTACGTGCCACGATTTGCAGAGAATGGCAAAGCGGATGTCGAGATTCGCCATCTGATGAATCACACGAGCGGCTTGCCCGACATGACGCCGAGCAACGCTCAACTGCGCGCCGCACATCAACCGATATCGGCGTTTGTCGACGAGATTTGCACGTTGCCGTTGCTGTTTCCGCCGGGGACCCGAGTGAGTTATCAAAGCGCCGGCACGGCGATGCTCGGCGAGGTGTTGCGTGTCATTTCCGGCACGCCCCTACCCGAGTTTCTGCAACGCGAGATCTTCGCGCCGTTGGGCATGCACGATACATCGTTGGGGTGGCAGATCGACAAGCGCGAGCGGATCGCGGCGGTGCGGATCAGCGCCGAGCAACAGGCGACCGACTGGCACTGGAACTCGCCCTATTGGCTCGGGCTAGGCGCTCCCTGGGGCGGCATGATCACCTCGCCGAGCGACTTCGCGCGGTTCTGTGAATTGATGCTGCGGGATGGACGTTATGGTGATGTGCAACTGTTGAGCCCCGCCTCGGTCCGGGCCATGACGACGAATCAACTACTCGCATTGTCGCAACTCGCCGAGACGGCGAAGCGACAGACGCCGTGGGGTTTGGGTTGGCGGCTGCATTGGCCGGGTCAGTCGGTAAACTTCGGCGACCTCATGGGCCCGAGGGCGTTTGGCCATTGGGGGGCGACCGGCACGCTCTGCTGGATCGATCCCGACAGCGACGCGTTTCTCATTCTCTTCACCACCCAACCGCAAGGCGAAGAGGGGCGCTATTTGGCCCTTGCCGCCAATAGTCTTGCCGCCGCGATTCTTAATTCGCGGTAGATCGAAGCTTTCGGTCACTCCAGGTAGCTCGATGCTAACCTGTTTCTCACACAACGCTCAACCAATGGTCATCACCCAAGACTAGGCTGGCACGCAACTCTCACCGGAATTGCCGGTCGCGGAGAACACGTGTGACAGTTTGAGAACGTGCTGTGAGGTAAATCGAGGTGGCCTTGGCATTGAAGCCTACTTGGGTTGGCGAGAAGATCGCGGATGGACGCTATAAGATCCTCGCTCAATTGGGCGAAGGGGGCATGGGGACGGTATATCGTGCATATGACACCCGACTCGAGACCGAAGTCGTCCTCAAGTGTCCGCGTCGAGACATGCTCGATCCCGCATTCCGCACGCGGTTCGAGCGGGAAATTCGCTCGCTGGTACGGCTGACGCATCCGCATGTCGTCACGCTGCTCGATATTGGCGACCACGACGATGTGCCGTTCGTGGTGATGCAGTATCTCGGTGCAGGCAGCCTGAAGTCCCGCATTTATCCCGGTGGCACGCCAGTCCCGCAGCCGCCGCGTTCGTTGCGAAAATGGCTGCCGCAGATCGCCGATGCGCTCGATTTTGTGCATCAACAGCAGTATGTGCATCGCGACGTGAAGCCGGCCAATATTTTGTTCGACGAGCAAGGCAACGCTTTCTTGAGCGACTTCGGTTTGACGCGCGTGCTGACCGAAGAGTCGCAGCGGACCGAAGATCAAAACTTGACTCAGGCGGGCTTCCTCGTCGGTACGGCGCACTATGTCGCGCCCGAGATCGTCGTCGGTCGCGAGATCGACGGTCGGTGCGATCAATACTCGCTGGCGGTGACCATCTTTGAAGCCCTGACCGCCACGTTGCCGTTCAACGGTCCGACGTCGTCGGCAATCGTCGTGAAGCACGCGCGTGATCCGGCTCCGTTGCTCCACGAAGTGTTGCCCTCGTTGTCGCGCGAGTTGTCTGAGGTCATTGCCCAAGGGATGGCCAAACATCCGCGGCGACGATTTCACCGCTGTGCGGATTTCGCTGAAGCTGTGCTCGAACACTGTCGGTCCCCACGTTCGACTTCAGTCACGGTGAACGTGCCGAATCCAACCTCCGGTGAGGTCACTTCGCATGGCGTCGAAGGCCAGATTCCATGTCCGAAGTGCCAGCGGATACTCGCGATCGAACCCAAATTCGCTGGTCGCCGCGGGGTCTGCCAGTATTGTCGATCACGCGTCAGAATCGCAGGCGATCTCAATTCGTTGACGTTGATCATGCCGCAGGCGGCACCCACCAATGCTGCGGTCATTGCTGCGAACGATACATTGCCCAGCGGAATTCAATCGCGCCCCAGTTTACCGAGCGGGATCTCGTCGTCGCCCCTCACCGACTCGCTCGACGACTCGGTCGTGACGCTCGAAGAACGAGTGTTCGGGCTTCGCATCTCGCGGCGCACGGCGACGATTATGGGTGTGGTGCTCGTGATGCTTTGTCTCTTGTCCGTGATTTTTATCACGAACTATGCCAGTCGCGAACCGGTCGACGACCTGCCCAAGGTGCGCAGTTCCGACTAAGCAAGCGAGATCACTTAGAACTGCCAACGCGCTTCGACGCGGAGTAGATCGGTATACCAACGATCTTTCGTGAGTGCCCGAGCGTAGCCGAAATAGACGCTTCCCTTGGCAATGATCGTGCCGCGCACGCCGACTGCCGAGGTGATGATCGTGTCGCCCGCGGCGCTTGAGGTATGAAACGCCCCAGGGCCGTCGACGATCGTCACGTCGCCGCCGGTCAACGTCCAACCCACGATCTCGGCGACGCTCTGTACGTTGACCACGCCCGTGTCGTACAACGAGTAGGTGAGGCCGGTGCCGTAGCGGATCACGTTGCCCGCGAAACCGGGCGTGCCGTTGAGCGGAATGACATCTCGCAACTCCCCTTCCCAGGCCATGTACTTGCCCAGGCGATAGAACAGCAGCGCCCCCGGTTCGAGGCTTACGTGCCGAGCGCCGAGACCTTTGCGACCCGAGCCGCTGGGGAAAATGGTCCGCAGTTGCAGCGTGAGCAGGTAGTCCGGCTCTTGCAGCAGAGCGAACTTGAAGCCCGCGTTGCCATCGCCCAGCCCGCCGGTGTTGTCGTTAATGACCGGATCGACGAGCCACAACGGCAACTCGGCGAACAGTCCCCAACGCTCGGCAATGGCATACTCACCGTAGAGCGAGAATTGTTGGTAATCGACGCTGGTCTCGGCCTGAGCGGGTCCGCGCCCGCCGGTCTGAGCCCAGAGCATCTCGGCGCGGTCTGGCAGATTCCAGTCGTAAGCCGCATCGAAACGCATCCGCAACTGTGTCGCCACGACCGCGGAGTCCATCAGACTCACACCGCTTTCAGCAAGCGTGATCGGCGGCTTCACGCGGCCCAAGGCCTTGTCGATCTGCGACTGAAAGCTTGGCGCTTCGGTGGGAATGGGGCCAATCTCACCGATCGACGGTAGAATAGGCTGGACCGGCGTTGAAGTCTGGGCGGACGCGTTCGTGGCGTTGATTAAACAGCACGCCAGCAAAGCCAGCTTAACGAGCCTCGCTGCTTGCGGCCGGACCCAGCGCAAAACACCAGCGATCGTCGGGATGGACGGATTCACGCTCGATCTATCGACCCGCCCCCGCGACTCGATTGAGGAAAAGCTTGCCTAAACGGCAAAGTCGCGGCGATGATGGCATCAGTCTCGGCTGTCCATCCGAACGGACACTCGACAACCGCGAGGCCGTGACCGGTATTTCGCTCGACTTGCTTCGGTTTGTTGCGGACGAGTATGCTGGCATGAGAATCTGGTCCCCCCTGGTGAGGCGATTATGCTCCGTCGCAAGCTCGTCGCGTTCTTTGCGCTCCTCACGCTGAGCAGCTTACTGGCTCACGCCGCTCCCACGCCCGCCGCGGTGTCAGCGACCTCAACGGAAACCGGAGTTGTCGATGCGGCGCAAATCAAGAGCTTGATCGAGCAACTGGGGAACGACGACTACTTCGTCCGCGAACGGGCTCAAGAACAGCTTGCCACCATCGGCATCGAAGCGTTCGACGCACTCAGCGAGGCCGAGAACAATCCCGACACCGAAATCGCCACGCGTGTTCGATTTCTCTTGCGACTGGTCCGGGTGCAATGGTCGCGCGGCTCGGATCCAACCGAGATCAAACGCCTGCTCGAACAGTATGCGACGGCCGACGACCCGGCTCGCGAACTGCTTGTCGAGGCAATCGCGAAGCAGCCGTTGCCCCACTCGGTGTCAGTGTTGTGCCGCATCGTGAGGTTTGAGAAATCGAATTTGCTCTCTAGGCTAGCCGCGCTGGCGATCATTGAGAAGCCGGTCGCCAACGATGCCGAACGCCAGCAACAACGCACGATCATCACCGAGAACCTGGGGGCAAGCCCGCGTCCGACAGCCGAGTGGCTGCGAGCCTTTGTCGCTGCAGAAGGCGATCCCACGGCGAGTTTGGCGAGTTGGAACCGGTTGCTCGACGACGAGCAGCGCGTGTTGGGCCAGTTTGCCAGTCACACCCGCAGTTCCATCGTATTGCGTCTGCTCAAACAGCAGGTCGCGATGCTGAGCAAGCTCAACCGCACGGACGACGCGATGACGGCGATGCGTCGCGTTCTGGCGATCGAGCCGGAGGACAACGAACAATTGGCCGAGTTGCTTGATTGGCTGGTCGTGCAAAAGGCCTGGCCTGTGATCGACGAGGCGGCCAAACACTACGAGCAGCGGTTCAAACAAGATCCGATCCTGCTGTACAGTCTGGCTGAAGCCGCGGATGCGCAGGGTCAAGCGTCGCAAGCGGCCGCGTATGTCAAGCAAGCGCGAGATTCCAGCGATGCCGATCCCGGCAAGCATTACTCGGTCGCGATCCGCCTGCAACAACGGGGCAAGATTCCCTGGGCGATCGATGAGTATCGTCTGGCCATCAAGGCTAGTCCGCCAACCGAAGCGGTGACGATCGAGGCCCAGTACGCGCTGGCCGAGTTGCTCCACGATCAGGGCCAAGACAAAGATGCGGCGCAGGTGTTGTTGGAATCGGTCACTGCGGTCGAAGCATCGATCAACGCCGGTCGTCAGGTCGTCGACGGCGCGGTCTTTACCAAGGTGTATCGCTCGCGGATGCATTACTTCGCGGCCTGCGAGGCCGAGGCAAAAAGCGATCTGCCCGGTCAGTTGACCCGGCTTCACAAAGCGATCGAAGACAACCCGCAAGACGCCGACGTGTTGATTTCGCTGTATCGTTTTCCCAAGTTGAGCGAGGCCGAGAAGACCAAGATCAAGAATCAGATTCGTGCCGCGGCGGATGTGTTTCGCCGGCAGATTCAAGAGAACGACGACAGCCCCTTGGGGTACAACCAGTTGGCGTGGCTGATCGGCAACACCGAGGGCGATTATCAAGAGGCGCTCCGCTGCTCACAGAAGTCGCTCGAACTGCGGCCGAACACCGCCGCGTATCTCGACACGCTCGGCCGTTGTTATTTTGCCGTCGGCGATCTCGACAACGCCATCAAGTCGCAACTCCAAGCGATTAAACTCGAACCGCACTCGGGCCTGATGCAGCGGCAACTCAAGCAGTTCGAGAAAGCCAAGGCCGAGAAGAAGTCGTAGCCGGCCAACCGCGCCCCAATGCCGCTTTTGGGCACCGTCGCGAGACCGACTTGTGCGAAACTCAGGCTTGCGTCCGCAAGGTCTTGTATCGTGGAGAATTGCATTCTCGATCAGGGCCGGGTAGCTTGACTTTGTGGGGGGCCACTGACGCCGCCCGGCTCTTTTCAGGATGGCTTTTTCATGAGTTTTGGACCCGACGCGGTCGAAGCGTTGCGCGCAGCGTTGCGTGTGTCGCCCGACAATATACCTCTGCGCAAACACTTGGCAGCCACGCTGCTGGGACTCGGTCGGGCCGACGAGGCCGAGGCCGAGTACAAGCAAGCCCTCGCGCAGAGCGCCAACGATGTGTCGCTCAAGCTTGGCTTGGCCGATGTGTTCATGCATCAAGGGAAGAACGGCGCGGCGCTGGTGATTGTCGAGGATCTCTTGAAGCAAGCGAGCGTTCCGATCGCAGCGTATTTGCTGCATGCGCGGCTGTTAGTGCGAGCTGGCGAAATTCAACGCGCGGTGCATCAGTATCGGCAGGCCATTTCTGATGATCCCGACGCCGCCGATCCCGAGCTAGCGGCCATGCTGGGAATCGACGCCGATCCAGAAACGTCCGAAGTCGTCGATGGTCGCGTGCGTGAATCCTACGTTGGTGGTGAAGCTCGTGCATCGTCGGTCGAACGTCCGTCGATCGCGTTTGCCGAAGTGGGGGGCATGGATCAGGTCAAAGAAGAGATTCGCGTCAAGATTATTCTTCCGCTCAAGCACCCCGAGATGTTTAAGGCCTACGGCAAGCCGGTGGGCGGGGGCATTTTGATGTATGGCCCGCCGGGCTGCGGTAAGACTCATCTGGCTCGCGCCACGGCTGGCGAAGTGAACGCGAATTTCATTTCGATCGGCATCAGCGAAGTGCTCGACATGTGGATCGGTTCCAGCGAACGGAACTTGCACGAACTGTTCGAGCAGGGGCGGCGCAATCGCCCGTGTGTGCTGTTTTTCGACGAAGTCGACGCGTTGGGCGCGAGCCGCACCGATATGCGTCAAGCCGGCGGTCGACATTTGATCAATCAGTTCTTGTCCGAATTGGATGGCGTGCAGTCCTCGAACGAAGGACTGCTCATTCTGGCGGCGACCAATGCCCCGTGGCATCTCGATTCGGCGTTCCGTCGACCGGGTCGGTTCGACCGGATCTTGTTTGTGCCGCCACCCGATCAGAAAGCGCGTGCCGATGTGCTCCGCGTTTTGCTTAAGGGCAAACCGACTGACGCCGTCGATCACGAACTGGTCGCGAAAAAGGCAGACGGCTTTTCGGGTGCCGACATGAAGGCGGTTGTCGACCTCGCCATTGAGCGAAAACTCCGCGAGGCGCTTACGACGGGCATTCCCAAGCCGCTCACCACAAAGGACCTAACGGCGACCGTGGCCGAGGTGCGTCCCTCGACCAAGGAATGGTTCGCCGCGGCCAAGAACTACGCGCTCTATTCAAATCAGGGTGGCTTGTACGACGACATCCTGAAGTATCTCAAGCTCGCCAAGTAAGTCTGCGCGTGCCGCTCGATCAAAGTTATCCGCCCCCGCCCAGCCTCGAATTCCTTCACCTTCTCCGACTGCTCAATCGATGACACCCCATTTCCTGCGTGCCACGCACCTCATTGGGATCGGCCGGCACGAAGCGGCCGAGGTCGAATTGCGACGTGAACTCGGCGAATCGCCCCACAACGGACTGGCTCACTCGCTACTCGCGTCATGTCTGCTAGAACGCGAGCAGTACGATGAGGCGACGACCGAGGCACAGTTGGCGCTCGGTTTGGCACCTGACGACGCATTTGCTCACTACACATTAGCGCGAATTTGGGACCGACGAAACTACTTGGATCGCGCCGTGCAAGCGATTCACGATGCCTTGCAGCTTGCTCCCGATAACGCCGACTACTATGAGTTTCTCGCCTCGCTGCATCTCCAAGCGAGCCGGTGGTCCGATGCGCTGGAAGCGGCCGAGACGGGGCTTGCGTGCGATGCGGAGCATGTCGGGTGCAACAACTTTCGTGCGATGGCGCTCGTCAAGCTTGGCCGCAAGGCAGAGGCCGGCATGACCATCGATGCGGCGTTGGCCCGTGCTCCCGAAGACTCCTTCAGCCATGCCAACATGGGCTGGACATTGCTCGAGTCGCGTCGCACGAATGAGGCCTTGGATCACTTTCGCGAGGCTTTGCGACTCGATCCCACCAACGAGTACGCGCGGAGCGGATTGGTCGAAGCGTTGAAGGCGCGGTATCCGTTTTATGGCATCTTCCTGGCCTATATGCTGTGGATGCGCAAGTTGACGCCGCAGGCTCAATGGGGAGTTATCGTGGGTGGCTGGTTCGGCTATCAGTTCGTCCTGCGGACTGCGAAGGCGAATCCCCACCTGGCCCCCTACTTACAACCGTTGCTGGTTGTCTACATCGTCTTCGTGATCTTTACTTGGCTGGCGGATCCGATCTTTAATATGTTGTTGCGGCTCAATTCTTTCGGGCGTCATGCCCTTTCTGACGATGAGCGACGCGAAACCAATTGGATTGGTGCCGCGTTATTGATTGCGGCGCTGAGCTTTGGCCTATCGCTGGTATCCGATTTCTTTTCGCCGTTTTCGTTTGCCGCAATTATTTGGGCGTTTCTAGCGTTGCCGATTCATCTCGTCTTCAGTGCCCATGCGGGCCGTCCGCAGCAGATTCTCATCGCGGCGACTGCGGGGATGTTCTTGCTCTCATTGGCGTGGCTTGGCACGGTCTACACCCTTCAGACGAGCCTCGCCAGTCAGCTGACCAATCTGATTACCTTCGGCATGATTGGTATCATGTGGGGCGGGCAGGCCATCGCACAATCCCGTCCCAAGCTTTAGCATTTGCCGAATCAGCCTCGACTTCCACACCCGCCGTAGGTGCCACCATGTCAGTCGCGCGTCTTGCTATGCTTTCGCTGTGGTTAGTCGCGCTCGTGGCCTCGGCCACGGCCCAAGACAAGCTCGATCTGGGCATGGTGCGCGAACAGCATCAGATGATTCCCATGCGGGATGGGAAACGGTTGTCGGCGTATCTGTACTTTCCGGCAGGTGACGGACCTTGGCCGGTGGTTTTCGAGCAGCGTTATGCCGACCTCCGCGCGCCGGGGACGCGCAAAGCGGCGGCGAAGCTGGCCGAGCAAGGTTTCGTCGTGGCTCTGGTGAACTATCGCGGCACGCATCGGAGCGAAGGTCAATGGGTCGGCTATCGTGCCCTGGCCTGGGGTGAGTTGAAAGATGGTTACGACACGTGCGAGTGGCTGGCGACGCAGAAATGGTCGACCGGCAAGATCGGCACGTTCGGCAGTTCGCAGGGTGGGTTCGCGCAAAACTTTTTGGCCGTCACGCAGCCGCCGCATCTTGTCTGTCAGTACATGGTCGACACCGGGCTGAGCCTGTTTCACGAAGGCTACCGGATCGGCGGGGTCACACGGCCCGAGCGGTTCAAGTCGATGGACAAGATTGCCCGTGACCCGGCCGACAATCGCCGCTTGATGGAAGAGTGGTTTCGACATCCCCACTACGATGACTACTGGCGTGACGAAGACTGCTCACTCCATTTCGACAAGATGAACGTCCCCTGCTTCACGATCGGCAGTTGGTACGACTTCATGAACCAAGGCTCGATCGCAAGCTTCCAAGGTCGGCAGGCTAATGGCGGTCCGAATTCACGCGGCATGCAGCAGTTGATCATCGGTCCGTGGTTGCATGGGCGACTGAATAAGGGCAACAAGGTAGGCGAGCTCGTGTATCCCGAAAACGCGGTGTGGCCCGAACTGGAACACATGACGCGGTGGTTTAACTTTCATCTAAAGGGCGAGGCGACCGGCGCCGATCGCGAACCGGCGGTGCGGTACTACGTGATGGGTGCCCTAGGCGAGAGCGACGCGCCGGGAAATGTCTGGCGCTCGGCCGACGCGTTTCCGCCGGTCTCGCAACCCACGCCGCTTTACCTGCACGCAGGCGGCAAAGCGTCGCCTGACAAACCGACCTCGGCGGCGAGCGCGACCAGCTATGTCAGTGATCCGCTCGCACCGATGCAGATTCCAGGCCCCGGTTTTCCCGGAGCGAAAGACGCCCGGCCGTTCGAGCAACAGGCCGAAGTGCGGACGTTCACGACCGACGTGCTCACCGAAGCCGTCGAATGGACCGGTCAGGTGAAGGCCGAGATGTTCCTGTCGTCGACGGCATGCGACACCGACTTTCTGGTGCGCGTCAGCGACGTGTATCCCGACGGTCGTTCGATCTTGATCGTCGATTATCCGCTTCGGGCCCGATATCGCGAAGGTTTCGACCACGAGGCGCTGCTTGAGCCGGGCAAGATTTATTCTTTGAAATGGGACATCGGCTGGATCAGTCAGGTGTTCAACCGTGGTCATCGCATTCGCGTAACCATTGCGAGTACCGGCGCGCCGTTGTACGAGCCGAATCCGCAGACCGGTGGACCACAAACGATCGAGTTTCCAGCCAACCCGGTGAAAGCCACGAACACGATCCATCACGACATCGACCACGCCTCGCGGATCATTGCCCCTCTCATCAAGGAATGATGATCGCTGGCGTGACTGGTGATTTTGCTGGGCGTGGCGAGGAGCAATCGATCATTAGCCATCGCGGCCTGAAATTCCGTCTGGGCTGATAAATCGGTCGCCGCTCAGCAATCCGCGACGATTGCGGACGTTGGTCCTGATGCAGGTCGCGTAATCGTTACGATCGCTTCCTGGAATTCCCCCGTTTTGCAGGCGTTTTTCTCGCCAAGGTCGACCCTCGCAGATATATTTGCGGAATACGTCGTCGGGGGCGGCCAGAACACCCTCGTCACGGCTTCGTGCATCCAGGGACCTTGGCTCATGGCGGATCGTAAACGCATCTTGCTCACCGGTGATCGGGGCTATGTCGGCTCGGTGTTGGGCCCCTTGCTGGAAGAACGTGGCTACGAGGTGATCGGTTTCGACGCCGGCTATTATGCCGATCGTGTCCTGCTGCCCACGCCGGGCGTCGCTCGTCAAATCACTGGCGACATTCGCGATTTCGACCCCGCGTTGCTCGACGGCGTGTACGGGATCGTGCATTTGGCCGGTTTGTCGAACGATCCCATCGGCGAGTTAAATCCGAATTTGACCGACGAGATCAACCGCGACGCCACGATCCGGCTAGCTCAGTTAGCGCGTGCCCGGGGCGTGGCGCGATTTGTCTATGCCTCGAGCCAAAGCATGTATGGCATCGCCAATACCGACGCCGAGCTCGACGAAGACAACAGCGAAAAGAACCCCCAGACCAGCTACGCGCGCACAAAATGGGAAGCCGAGCTCGCGATCAAAGAGCTTTGCGACGATCGTTACACCGTCGTCTGTATGCGACCGTCGACGGTGTTCGGTGCGAGTCCACGACTACGTTGCGACATTGTTTACAACAATCTGGTGGCCTGTGCGTTTACCACGGGCAAGATCGAGATCAAGAGCGACGGCACTCCTTGGCGACCCGTCGTTCATGTGCGGGATGTCTGCTCGGCATTCATCGCGGGTCTCGAAGCGCCCACAACTCTGGTCAATGGTCGCTCGTACAATGTGGGTATCCCCGACGGGAACTTTACGGTTCGCCAGCTTGCCGAGGCCGCGCAACGTGCCGTGCCGGGCAGTTCATTGATCTTCACCGGCGAACATGGTTCCGATTCACGCACTTACCGCGTCTCGTTCCAACGGATCTTGAGTGAGTTGAAGGATTGGTTTCGGCCCGAGTGGGACCTCGACCGTGGTGGCCGTGAGTTGGTCGAGTTTTTCCGCCAAGTCGGCCTGACCGAGGCTCAGTTTCGCGGGCGTGACTGCGTGCGGTTGATGCAGTTGAAGCACGCGATTGGCCAAGGGCAACTGAACAACCAACTCAGGAGCGCGTCATGAGCACGGGGTTATCGACGCCGATCACGATTTGTCGCAGTTGTGGCTCGTCGCAGCTCGAAACGGTACTCGACCTGGGACGCCAGCCGCCAGCCAATTCGTTGCGCGCCTCGTTGAGCGACACGGTGCCGACGTTTCCCCTGGTGATCTGTCGCTGCGCGGACTGTGCGACCGTTCAACTAACCGAGACGGTCGACCCACGCTACTTGTTCCAACAATACGTCTGGGTCACCGGCACGTCGTCGACAGCGACCGCCTACAGTGCTCGATTTTGCGACGCCGTGCGAACGCGTTCACCGGGTGGTCGCCCGTTGTTCGTGGTCGAAGTGGCCAGTAACGACGGCACATTCTTGAAACGTTTTCAAGCGGCAGGCGATCGTGTGCTGGGCGTCGATCCGGCACAAAACATCGCGGCCGCGGCTAATGCGGCCGGAGTGCCGACTTGGGCCGAGTTCTTTACCCGCGAGATCGGCGAGCGGATTCGTCGCGAGCAAGGCCCGGCCGATGTGGCGTTTGCCCGTAATGTGTTGCCGCATGTGCCCGATCCGCTGGGGATTTTGCGCGGCATGGCGGCCTGTGTGGGTGACGACGGTTTGGTGGTGGTCGAGTTTCATCAAGCCGATGCGATTCTCGATGAACTGCACTACGACTCGATCTATCACGAGCACTTGTTCTATCACTCGCTGCGCAGCATGGAGTATCTGCTCAATCAAGCGGGCTTACAGGCGTTTGATCTGATGGAAAGTCCCATCAGCGGCGGCTCGCTAGTGGCGTTCTGCGCGAAGACCGCGCGACCGGCAAGCGAGTCGCTCCAAGCGCGTCGCCGATCCGAAGAACAACGCGGGACGAACCAACGCGAGCGCTGGCAACAATTCGCCGCCAACTGTTTTGCCCATCGTCAAACATTAGTTGCCATGGTCGACGAGGCGCTGCGATCGGACAACGGCTCGGCTCGCATGATCGGCTATGGTGCCAGTGCCCGTAGTTCGACGCTGCTGAACTTTTGCGGTATCGGACAACGTCAACTGCGCGCGATCGCCGATCGCAATCCGCTCAAGCATCATCACTGGACGGCCGGCACCGACGTGGAAATCTTGCCGCCCGACGAAGCATTTTCCCGGATCGATCCCAACTGGGTGCTGCTCTTGGCCTGGAACTTTCGCGACGAGATTTTGCAGGAGCTGCAAGCGCGGGGCTACCGTGGTCGCGTGATCGTACCGCTCCCGAAACCGGAAGTGATTTCGCTGTAGTGCCATGAAATTTGAGTCGCTGCCGATCGCTGGTGTATGGCTGATTGCTCCCGAGCCGCATGTGGACGAGCGCGGTTTGCTGCGCCGGCATTTTTGTGTTGCCGAGTTCGCGGCCCATGGCTTAGTGGCGACCGTGGCTCAGGGCAATGTGAGCGAGAATTTGCGGCGGCACACGTTGCGTGGGTTTCACTACCAAGAGCCGCCACATGCCGAAGCCAAGACGGTCTCGTGCCTGCGCGGAGCCATGCACGCCGTGATCGCCGACATCCGCCGCGATAGCGCAACGTTCTTACAACATGTGGCGGTCGAACTCGACGAGGTGAACCGACTGTCGATCCACGTGCCGGCCGGTTGCGCGATGGCCTTTTTGTCGCTGGCCGACCACACCATGCTGCACTATTACGTCTCGACCCCGTTCGCGCCCGACTCGTATCGCGGCATCCGTTACAACGACCCGGCGTTGGGCGTGAAATGGCCCGCCGAGCCCGCGGTGATCTCGCCCAAGGATCTGGCCTATCCGGACTTCCCGAGCAAGCGAGGGTAACGCGATGCGGTTGCTCGTCACCGGGGGCACCGGTTTTGTCGGTACACCGCTCTGCAAGTTGCTCGATGCGCACGAGTTGCTCGTGCTTTCTCCTTCGGCAGGGAGCCACCCGCTGCCAGCCCATGCTCGCGGCGTGAGCGCCGATTTGGCGAATCCAGCGTCGTGGCGTGAAGCGGTGACCGCGTTTCAGCCCGAAGCGACGATTCATCTCGCCTGGTCCGGGCTGCCCGACTATTCGCTGGCAACTTGTACCAGCAATTACGAAGCGACGCTGGCGTTATACGAAACGCTGCGGGCGATCGAGTGCCGCCGGGTCGTCGTCGCCGGCAGTTGTTGGGAGTACGGATCGCTGACCGGGCTCGTGAGCGAAGCGTCGCAGCCCGACAATGTCGGCCAATTCGCGGCGTTCAAGACCGCGCTGCGGATCGCTGGCGAGCGTTGTTTCGCGGACAGCGAGTTTGTCTGGGCGAGATTTTTTTTCGTCTACGGAGCGCAGCAGCGCAGCCAGTCGTTGATCCCTGCGACGTATCGAGCGCTGTTGGCCGGAGAGTCGCCGACGATCAAAACCCCCGACGCGATCAACGACTTTATCCATGTCGACGACGTCGCGCGAGGTCTTGAGCAACTGGCAACCAAGGTCGGCGTGCGCGGCACGTTCAATCTCGGGTCCGGCCAGCCGACGGCGGTTCGCACCGTGGTCAATCTCGTCGCCCACGCCCTGGGCAAGGCAGACGTCTACGAACCCACGACTTCGCCGGGTAACGGCTGTTGGGCGGACGTGACACGCGTGCGGCAAGCGATCGGTTGGGAACCGCAACTCACGCTCGCTCAAGGCATCGCACGAACCGTGCAGGCCTGGCAAACGCAAAGCTCGGGAGGACGCGCATGACGCCGCCCGAACAAGCCGTCATCTTCTGCGGTGGGCTCGGCACCCGGTTGCGCCCGTTGACCAACGATCTGCCCAAGCCCATGGCTCCGGTGCTCGGCCGACCGTTCTTGGATCATTTGATCGAGCAACTCGCCGAGTCCGGGATCAAACGCGTGTTGCTGCTCAGCGGCTATCGCGCCGATCAAATCGCGCGGCACTATGCCTCGGGCAGGCATGCCGGAGTCGCGATTCGCTGCCAAGCGACGCCCGCCGAGTGGGAAACCGGACAACGTCTGGCCGCAGCCCAACCGTTGCTCGACGAGCGCTATCTGTTGCTCTACGGCGACAATTACTCGCCGCTTCGTTACGCGAGTTTGTGGAGTCGACACCTCGCCGGCCAACGACCGTTGACCTTAACCGTGGCTCCAAAAGTGACCGGCAACATTCGCCTTCATGACGATGGCACGGCGACCTACGATTCCAGTCGCACACAGGGTGGCGCAACGCACGTCGAGTTGGGCTACATGATCGTCGAGCGCGATGCGATTGCCGCACTCGAACCGGCCCAGGGGAGTTTTTCCCGCGTCTTGAGTCAACTCTCGGATCAAGGCCGCTTGGCGGCGTTCGATACCGAATGTGCCTACGAAAGCATTTCCGATCTCGCTCGTTTACATCAATTAGAAACCCACCTCCGGCCGCGGCGATTATTGCTGGTGGATCGCGATGGCGTGCTGAATCGCAAGGCGCCGCGCGGCTGCTATGTGCAACATCGCGACGAGTTCGTGTGGATTGACGAGAACGTGGCGGGACTGGCCGCGCTCGCACAAGCGGGATTTGAGTTTCTGATCGTCAGTAATCAAGCGGGGGTGGGACGTGGACTGTTCACGCTCGATGCGGTCGACACGCTCCATGCCTGGATGCTCGCCGAACTCGCTCGACAAGGAATCGTGGTGCGAGGCGTGTACGTGTGCCCACATCACTGGGAAGATCATTGCTCGTGTCGCAAACCGCGAGCCGGGCTGTTCTTTCAAGCGCAGCGTGAACACCGGTTCCGTTTAGATCGTACGCTGTATCTGGGCGACGACGTGCGCGACGTGACCGCCGCGCGAAACGCCGGCTGCGGTAGTATTCTCGTCGGCGACGAACATCCCGAGCCCGATGCGCCACCCGATTTAACGGTGCCCGATATTCTGGCTGCCGTACCTTGGATCGTTGCTCGCTTTGAACATTGGGAACAGAGTTTCGCGACCCCTTCTGCTGCGAATTGAACCATGATTATCTCACGCACACCGTTTCGCATCAGTTTCGCTGGCGGCGGCACCGACTTGCGTTCGTTCTACTCGCGCGAGCCGGGCCAGGTCATTAGCACGGCGATCGACAAATTCTTGTATGTGATGGTGCGTCGGCAAAGCGGGCTGGTTGAGTACAAGTATCGCGTCAACTACAGCGTCGTCGAGTTCCGGCACACGATCGACGAGATCGAGCATCCGATTGTGCGTGAAGTGTTGCGGATGTACGACATCGACTTTCCGATCGAAATCTCGACGTTTGCCGATATCCCCGCGAATACCGGCTTGGGTTCATCGAGCGCGTTTGCGGTGGGGCTCGTCCACGCGATTTGTGCCTTGCAAGGGATCCATATCACGAAAGGCAACTTGGCAGCCACGGCCGGCCGCGTCGAGGTCGATATCCTCGGCCGCACGATGGGCAAACAAGATCACTACGCCTCGGCGTACGGCAACATCAACGTCTTCACGTTCGCGGCCAATGAAGAAGTCACTGTCGAACCGGTGTTCTATCGGCCTGAAGTGAAGGTAGCGCTCGAGAATCATCTGCTGCTGTTTTTCACCGGCATTCGTCGTGACGCGGCGCAGGTGTTGCGTACCCAAAACGAAGCTCCGCCAGCGACGTTTGAAACGCTACGGACGATGAAGGCGCAAGTGCCGCTGCTGCGCGACATCCTCTCGACTGGTCGCAACTTGCATGAGTTTGGTCGCGTTCTGCACGAAGGCTGGCTGCTCAAACGGACGCTGTCGCCCGAGATCGCGGGAACGAAGATCGATAGTTGGTACGACAAAGCGCGGGCGGCGGGGGCGATCGGCGGCAAGTTGCTTGGCGCGGGCGGTGGCGGCTTTCTGTTATTCTTTGTCGAACCGCAGAATCAGTCAGCCGTGCGACGCGCGTTGGCCGAGCTGCACGAGGTGAAAATCGGCTTCGATCAACCCGGCAGCCGCATCACGTACTACGACCAGACGCCGTTTTAGTTCGCCACCGTTCCGGCTCACGATCCTGCTGACGCGGAGCCTGAATCGATTTTAATGCCACTCGGCATTGCCGATTAAGCGAAAGAGTCGGGCTGTGTGGTTGGTAGCACTTGTGCCAAAAGCGTAATCAAGAGGGGCCAGTCAATTATTTGTTGCCTACCTTGCCTGTTCAGGTAGACTACAGGGACCCCAATGGGTGAGGGAGTTTTTGCGGCCAGGGATTGGCTCTGCGGTCCTGTTCGAGGGTCAGCTGCTGGCGTGTTGGCCGGCGTTCTCGTGAGGTGATCGTCTATGTTCGAGTCAACCACCAAACCATCCACCGCGCTCAAAGTCTGGCTTGCCGACTTGACGCACGACCACGGCACCGTGGGGGCGGACACCTTCCCCTTGGGTATTGGTTGTGTCGCGACCTACGCCGAGTCGCAACTCGATTTTGAGCATCCGATTCGTTTGTTCCGCTATCCGGGCAAAATGTCGGAAGCGTTCGACCGCGACGGTATTCCGGATGTCGTGGGCTTCAGCAACTACATTTGGAATTGCCGACTGGGAATGGCGTTTGCGAAACGCCTCAAAGCGCTGCGGCCTGACGTGATCACGATCATGGGCGGCCCGAACTATCCGCTCGATGTGGTCGAACAAGAACGTTTTCTGCGAGCCCATCCGCAGATCGACTTCATCGTGATGTACGAAGGCGAAGTGGTGTTCGCCAAGTTGATCGAGGCGATCACGGCGTGCGGCAACGATCGGGATGCGATTATCGATCGAGTCGGTGCGTTGCACGCGATTCGCAGCAATGGCGAAGTGGCTCGCCCGACGGCTGTTCCGCGTTTGAAGGATCTGGACGAAATTCCGTCACCGTATGCGACCGGCAAGTTCGACGAGTTCTTTGATGGCCGGTTGTGGCCATTGATTCAGACCAAGCGCGGTTGCCCGTTCACCTGTACGTTTTGCACCGAGGGTGAAAAGTATTACACGAAGGTCGCGCGGTTCTCGGACCCGAGAATCCACGAAGAGATCGAGTACGTCGGTCGGAAGATGGCCGAAGTCCGCACCGCTGGCGGGCGTAACGACTTGTACATCGCCGACTCGAATTTCGGCATGTTCCCCGAGGATCGCGACACAGCGTTGGCGCTTGCGCGAACTCGCGAGTTGTACAAGTGGCCCGATCATATCAATGCCTCGACCGGCAAGAATCAAAAGCAACGCGTGCTCGATGTCGCGAGGATTCTCGACGGCAGCATCGTCCTCTCCGGCTCGGTGCAGACACTCGATCCGGTCGTGCTCGCGAATGTCAAACGGGCCAACATCTCGGCCGATCAGTTGATGTTGCTCGGACTTGAGGCGAAGCAGGTCGGTGCCAATTCGTACAGCGAGTTGATCCTGGGCATGCCAGGCGAGACCAAGCCCTCGCACTTTTCCACGTTGCGGACCGTCATCGAGGCGGGCTTCAACAAGATCCTGCCGTATCAGTGCATGATTTTGCCAGGCAGCGAACTCGGCATGGAAGTGCAGTTGCACAAGTACACGATGGACATTCGTTCGCGGGTCTTGCCTCGAGCGTTTGGCGAGTATCACGTCGGTGGCGAGCGTATCGCCGTGGCCGATATCGAAGAAGTGTGCGTCGCGACGAACACGTTGTCGTTCGAAGACTATCTCGATTGCCGCACGATGCACCTCGTGATCACGATCTTCTACAACGACGCGATCTTTGAAGGGGTGCGTCGCGTGCTGCGATCACGGCAGTTGTCGATCTTCCGCTGGCTGGAATTGATTAACGCGACGATTCCGTGCTCGAACTTGTCGGGCTTGTTCGACGATTTCCGCAGCCATACCGAGAACGAGTTGTGGACCGATCGCTCTGCCTTGGAAAAGTTCATCGAGCAGCCGGGCGTTATTGAACGCTATCAGCGAGGCGAGTTGGGCTTCAATTTGTTGTACACGTTCAAAGCTTTAGCGATTACGCAGAATCTGGCGGCGGTTGCCGAGGTCGTGCATCGTGCCACCCGCGAGTTGCTGGCCGAGAGCGGCATTCAAGACGAAGAGCTGCAAGAATTTCTCGACGAAACCATTCGTTGGGACGAGTGCTGCGTGTCGAATATCGTTCATGGACTCGACAACGACGTCGCTGGTACGTTCCGCTATGACTTTGCCCGGTTCATGGCCGATCATGTGCCCAGCGAGTTGGCCGCGTATCGCCGCGGCGAGCCGGGCGTCTATCATTTTCAACTCGACGAAGAACAGAAAGACGTGGTGCGGCGCTACCTGGGGACGTTCGGGACCGACGCGCCAGGAATCGGTCGCACGTTGAGCGTCGCCTACACGAATCGCATGTTCCGGAAGCCAATTTTGACCGATGCGTTGGGTTCGCTGCCGGTGGGAACGTTCGTCTCGCAAAATTGACCACCTCGCGGTGTGCCTAGCTCGATCGAAGGAAACTTGGCATGGACGAATTGTTGACGGCGCGACAGGCCATGGACGATGGTCTCGCCGCCTTGCAACGGGGCGAATTCGCGGCGGCCGTCGAGCAGTTCCAGGGCTGCTTGCAAACGTTCTTGATGCGGGGCGATACCGCGCAGGCCGCGCGGGTCTATATCTGCATGGGTGAAGCGCAGCAGCGACTTGGCGACACGCTCGCGGCGTACACGTCATTCGAGAAAGCCGGTCATCACGCCACGCAACTGACCGCACAAATGACCGAGACCATGGCCAACTCGCTGCTGGGGCGCGGTGTGGTTTGCCTGCAAACCAACAAAGCGACCGAAGCGTATTTGCTATTGAACCACGCCCGACAACTGTTCGAGTCACTCGCGCTCGGCGGTCGGGTGAATGAAATCCAGCGATTGCTCGGCCAACTGCGGGAGCAAGTCACCCCACAGCAATGGTCTCATTTCGACGGAATGTGGCAGCAGTACCACAACTTACTCCAGCAAGCCCAGCAGCGGCGGCAATTCACGTTGCCGCTGAACGTCGGCTAACCTCGTTCGCAGGATCGCACGCCATGAACCCGCTGATGGTCAATCCGCGATTGGTCTTCGATCGCCGACGACCGATGGACTTTGTCATCGACGTGGTGGGCAATTGCAATTTGCGTTGCCCTTCGTGTCCGGTCGGAAACATGGGCGCGATCAACCCGAACGGTCTGCTCGATGTCGAGCTGTTTAAGAAGCTCATGGCCAAGGGGGCGAAAGACTACAACATCTCGCACGTCGAGCTGTACAACTGGGCCGAGCCGTTCTTGCATCCTGAGCTGCCCAAACTGATTCAGATTGTGAAGAGCTACGATCTGCCGTGTTGGCTCAGTAGCAATTTGAACGTGATTCGCAACGTCGAAGAAGCGCTGCGCGCCAACCCCGACTTTCTCCGGATCTCGTTGTCGGGATTCACGCAGCCCGTGTACGAAGAGGGGCACGCCAAGGGGAATGTCGAACGCGTCAAAGCCAACATGCGCTTGCTCAGCGAGGCCCGACGCAAAGTCGGCAACTGCACGACAAACATTCAAGTGTTCTATCACAAGTACAAGTACAACCTGCACGAAGTCGAGCCGATGCGGC
>JAEUIL010000107.1 GCA_016794255.1 Planctomycetaceae bacterium
CTGCGCTGGGGCGTGCCGCTGTTCATCCGCCGATTCGTGTCGGGTCTGATGACGCGGTTGATCTTGGGTCGGCCCGAGCGTTTCGGGTTGCCGAAGCCCGATCACAAACTGTTCGAGACGCATCCGATCATCAATTCGCAACTGTTCTACTACGCCGGGCATGGTCGCTTGAAACCGAAGCCCGACATTGCCGAACTCTGCGGCGAGCGCGTCCGCTTTGTCGACGGCACGGATGCGGCCATCGACGTGATCGTCTACGCTACGGGCTTCAACATCACGCTGCCGTTCATCGATCGTTCGCTACTGAACTGGTGCGACGGTCGGCCCGAGCTGTTCCTGAACACCTTTCACCCACAACGCGACGATCTGTTCATCATCGGCTTGATTCAGCCCGACAGCGGTCAATGGGGGCTCGTCGATTACCAATCGCAATTGATGGCGAAGTTCATCCGAGCTTTGCAAGACAATCCGGCCCAAGCCGAGAAGTTACGGAAACTCAAATCGGCCGCGCACGTCGATCTGGGCAACGGGATTCATTACCTGAATTCAACGCGGCATCTGCTTGAGGTAGAACACTTTAGCTATCGCCGCCGCTTGCAGAAGTTGATCGCAGAATGGTCGTAAGGAGCGACTGAGCGGACTGCGAATCAGGCGTAAAACAAACACACCTCGACGATCGCTGAGCAATCGTCGAGGTGGATAATCGAACGTCTCCGATACACAAACATTGCTTCGGCACGCGCCCTACCGAGGCATAACATGGGCCAACTGGTCACGGCGCTATTCCCTGATTCACTGACATCTGTCAGGAATTGCCTGACGAACCCCTTCTGAGTAGGCAGTTCCGGAAACGGCGCCTAAGGAACTTCGTAATCATCTCTTGCATTCCTTTGAAGATAGACGATATGTCAACAGATTCTATTCGGTTGATCCTGAGTACTCGAATAATCGAATGACGAGTGAAGTGACGACTTGCGAAGCTGAATTGAATCGCTTGCGAGCGCGCGTGGCGTTGCTCGAAGCCGCATTAAACGAGATCGGCGATCATGTTGCGATCGTCGATCCGGAACGGAGGCTCGTCTTCGCAAATCAAGCCATCGAGAACAGCTTGGGTCGTGAGATCGAACGCACCGGCATCGACGAAAACCTCGCGCTGGTTGAGACGCGTGATGAAACACGAACCGCCCCGTTCGCCATGGCCGATGCCTTTACTCAAGCGCTCGGCGGTGAGCGGACGCCGCAGATTAGCACGTGGATGCGCGATCGACTGACGGGGCGTAATCGGTTCTTGGTGGGGGACATCCGCCCGCTTGTCATCGCTGGACAGTTGCAAGCGGCCATGGCGCTCGCTCGTGACGTGACCGAAGAGCATCAAGCGCAGACTGCAATCGCCTGGGAACGCGACCGTTTTGAACTAGTCGTGCAGGGATCATCGAGCGGCATCTGGGATTGGAATATCACGACGAACGAGACCTACTTTTCGGAACGCTATTTGTCGTTACTCGGCTACGGACCGCATGACGAGCCGTTGACGTTCGATACGTGGCGCAAGGCGCTGCATCCCTACGATCGGGCGCGGGTGTTGGACCTTGTCGAAGCGAGCCATAACGGTCAGCGCGAATATGACTTGGCCTATCGTCTGATGACCAAGTGTGGCGAGTACCGTTGGTTTCGCGCCAGCGGCGCTACCGAGTTCAATGCCGAAGGACGCGCCGTTCGGATGGCTGGCTCGATTACCGACGTCCACGAGCAACGTTTGGCCGAAGATGCCTTGCGATCTAGCGAAGATCGTTTCCGTGCGTTCATGGACCATAGCCCTTCGATCCAGTGGATCAAAGACGCCGCGGGTCGTTACGTTTATGTAAATCGCACGTTTGAAAAACACTATCAACTGTTTGACCGCGACATTCTTGGCAAGACAGACGCAGAACTATGGTCACCAGAGATCGCGACCCAATATGCGGACAATGACAAAGCGGTGCTCCGGACCGGTCAAGCGGTCGAGATGATTGAAAACTCGTGCGATCCGGATGGAACCATTCGCTATTGGAAAGTGTGCAAATTCTTACTGCTCGACACGGCCGGGGATCGTTATACCGGGGGCATAGGCCTGGATGTGACCGATCATAAGCTGGCCGAAGATCAATTGCGCCGATCACGCGAAGAATTGGAGCAGCGCGTCGAAGAGCGCACGCACGAACTCGCGGAATCGAATCTTGCCTTGCGCCAAGAGATTGCCGATCGCATGCAAGCAGAATTGGTCAGAAACCAATTGCTCACCAAGGTCGTGACGCTGGAAGAGGACCAGCGCCGCCGCATCGCGCGAGAATTGCACGACGAGTTCGGGCAGCTCTTGATCGGCCTTGGTATGGGACTCTCGCGACTGCGTGAAGCGTGGCCACTCGACGAGAAGCACGCGTTTGAGATTACCAAACTACAGGCGATTGTTGAGCAAATGGGGGACTCGGCGCGTCACTTGGCGGCCGAGATTCGTCCCATGGCACTCGATGACCACGGCTTGCTGGCTGCACTCGAGAACTACACGAGCCATTGGACGCTGCACACCGACATTGTGGTCGACATGGAAGTTACCGACTTTTCGCCCGAGCATCTGACCGTGCCCATGACCACGGCCATCTACCGCATCGCCCAGGAAGGATTGACCAACGTTGCCAAACATGCCCGAGCAACTCGTGTCGGTTTGATTCTTCGGCAGAGCCCCCGCGAACTGTCGTTGATCATAGAGGACAACGGCATCGGGTTTTCGCCCGCGATGGAAACCAAGTTGACCGGCACTCGATGGGGATTGCGTGGTATTCGCGAACGGGTGGATGTGCTCGACGGCAGTTTCGAGATCGAATCGTCGGCGGGGAATGGCACCACTTTGTTCATCAAGCTGCCTCTCAAGAAAGCCGATTAAGCGTGGCACCTCCGATTAGCATACTGCTGTGTGACGATCATCCCATGGTGCGGGATGGCCTGCGCAGTTTGATTCGACTGCAAGCGGATTTTGAATTGGCGGGCGAGGCGAGTAATGGCGAGGCGGCGGTCGCGATGGCCGGGTTGTTGAAACCACAGGTGATCGTGATGGATATGTCGATGCCCGAGTTGAACGGAGTCGAGGCCACCCAACGAATCAAACGCGAACAGCCTAACGTGAAGATCCTTGCGCTGACGGTCCACGATGATCCCAGCTATGTTCGACGATTCATCAACGCCGGCGCGTCGGGCTATGTGCTGAAACGAGCCGGAGGCGCTGAACTTGCCGCAGCGATTCGCGCCGTTGCAGCCGGCGAAAGTTATCTCGATCCAGGATTGACGAGCGAGGTGATCGCCAATCTGTTTCGTCAACCAAATGTTCCGACCGACGGCCAAGTGGATGCGCTGAGCGAACGTGAGGCGACCGTGATTCGCAACGTCGCACGCGGCTTAACGAACAAAGAGATTGCCGCCAAACTTGACATCAGTGTGAAAAGCATTGAGACCTACAAAGCGCGGGCGATGGAAAAGCTCAGTCTTCGCAGCCGCGCCGAGCTGGTTCGCTTCGCCGCTGACCGCAATTGGTTAATCGACGCGTAAATCCGTTCGACGAGCCACGAATCTGTCGGGGTTTTCCTGACACAGATCGCTGGATGTCAGGAAGAACGTGATTCCACGATGGCCAAACTTGCGTACGAACCCCGGTCGCGTAGAGTGAATATGCCTCGCTGCTATCTGCCCCGATCAGCGAAGTAATTTCTCGCGGAGAGCCTTGCAGCGCTGCAAGGCTCTCTTTCTTTTTGAAGCTCAGCAGCTCTTAGCGATACGGTGACCACTTCGCGCCGCTACGCGGTCGGGCGGTGGTCGTCGTGTCGGACGGCGGAGCGTTGTTCGGAGCCGCGTTGTTCGCCGGCGGCGACGGCGCACTGGGCGTTACATTAACGGGGCCGGGCTGTGGTCCCGCACTGTCGAGCGGCGTCGCTGAGTTCTGAAACTCGGGCGGTAACAATCGCGCGGTGGGGCCTGCGTTCGAGCGGTTCCAAACGGAGCGTTGGGTTGTCGTCGGAATTCGATCGTATGTACTGCTGTAAGGACTACGACGCGTCGGCTGCGCACGATAGCCGGGCATCGGCGGTTGCGTCGGCATCGTTCGCTGTCGTGGAGACTGCGACGGTGGTTGCGACGTGACTTGCGGCAATACTTGGCCCGGCAGCGTGCGTTGCTCCTGCGGCCGCAACGAGATCGTCAGCGAGCGATCGGCATCGAGCTTGCGACCGTCGGCCGTGTGATAACGGACGAACAACAGCAACTCGCTGTGACCGGGGACGCTTTGATACCAAGGCAATTCGAGGTGCAGGCCGTCGCTCTCAGCGCTCTTGGCGTAAGAAGCTCCGGCTTGCTCGGCCGTGAAGTCCCAACGTCCGATGCGGGCCGAGTTGCCGGCTAGCAGCGGATCCATGAGCACAGCCGAGATCTTCGCCGCGGCCGGAATGATTTGATTGTCACTGCCGCGCGGTTCAACCACGACATGAATGCCGTCATCGCCCGGTTGACCGTCGTCGTTGTAGCCGGCCGTGACTTGCTCGTGCAGCGTGATCGTCATCACGTCTTCACTGCGCGCGGTGGCGTTGGTCGGTCCGGCCATGGTGGGACCTTGGCCCGCGGTGCTCGAACCAAGCGAAGCTGGTTTCGCGGGGATGGTTGGTTTCTGGCCCGGCAGTTCACCCTCAGGAAAACCTTCGCCCGGGGCGATGATCGCCGGCGGACCCTCGAACGGCGCGACGCGACCGGTGAGTGGCAACTCGATCATCGGCGGCTTGAGTTCGTCCGGTTGCGGTCGGCCGTTGATATCGGGACCGCGATCAGGCATGCGCGGCGGCTCTTCGCGGCGCGGCGTGCTCGGTGTGGTTGAAGACGACGACGACCGGGCGGGTGCTTCGACCGGCGTGCCAGAGAACGCCATTTGCCGCAGCGCTTCGTTCTCGGACATCAATGCTTTGACCTCATCTTCGAGGTCATAAATGATGTCTTCCTGCACGCGCAGATCGCGTTCGAGCAGTTCTTGCGCAGCACGATTGCGGCAACCGCCAAGCAGCGCCAACATCATGCATCCTGCGATGACCCAACCATGTCGCATATCGGCCTCGTGCGGAAAATCCGTTGTCCGCTCAGCCTACTGAGCACCACCCAGGTTACGAGCGCCAACGCGCGGAACCCGAGCAGCGTCAATAAAGGAAGAACACCTGATGCTCGACGACCGCTAGCGCCTGCGATTCATCCTGAATCGACGCTAACCCATCGCGAACATCGAATCACTATCACCAATGACAACCGTCTCAACTTGCACGCGGCGATTGCGGGAACCGAGGCAAGTCAGTCGGCAGCTGGGTCGCAACCGCTGTTTCGATCTCTGTCTCAACCAACACGCTACTCGCTCTTGTCGTGCTTCGTTGGCACCGACTTGTCGACCACGCGATCGATCAAGCGATACTCCAGCGCCTCCTCAGGCGACAAGAAACAATCGCGATCGGTATCTTTCTCGATCTTGTCGAGCGCTTGGCCGGTGTGCTTGAGCAAGATGTTGTTGAGCTTGTGCTTGACTTTCTTGAATTCCTTCGCGTGAATCAAGAGCTCTTCTGCAGTTCCTTCCATGCCAGCAAGCGGCTGGTGGATCATAATGCGGGAGTTGGGCAAAGCATGACGTTTCCCGGCCGCGCCAGCAGCTAGCAAGACAGCTCCCATCGAGGCACATTGACCGATGCAATACGTGGCCACATCGCAGGTGACGAATTGCATCGTGTCATAAATCGCGAGGCCGGCGCTGACGCTACCGCCCGGCGAGTTGATGTACAAGTGAATGTCCGCGCGCGGATCATCGCTTTGCAGAAACAACATCTGCGCAACGATCGCGTTGGCCATCTCGTCGTTCACCTGCGTCCCCAAGAACACGATGCGGTCCTTGAGCAAGCGGCTGTAGATGTCCATGGCCCGTTCTTCGCGGCCACTCTTTTCAATGACGTACGGAATTAGCGGCATGTGAGTCGTTCCTTCGGGTATTCAGCTCGACCGTTCGGTTGGCGGCGACGCGCCGGGATCGTTGATCCCCACGGCGTTGCCCAAGGGCGCAGTCCGAAGCCGGTGGGGGTTAGTCGTCGTTATCGTCGGCAGCCACGGGCGGCTTGGTCAGAATGTCGTCGACGATGCCATACTCCTTGGCATGCGAGGCCCGCATGTAGAAATCGCGATCAGTATCCTTGGCGATTCTTTCAATCGATTGGCCCGTGTGCTTGGCCAAGATTTGGTTCAAATCTTCGCGAGTTTTCAGGATCTCGTCGGTTTGAATCTCGATGTCGGAAACTTGACCGCCGACTTGACCGTGCGGTTGATGGATCATGACCTTCGAGTTCGGCAGGGCAAAGCGTTTGCCTTTGGTGCCGCCCGCGAGGAGCACCGCTCCGCCGCTGGCCGCGAGACCGATGCAGTACGTCGCCACGGGACAGCTCAGAATCTGCATCGTGTCGTACATCGCCAGCGTGGCCGTCACACTGCCGCCGGGCGAGTTGATATAGAAGTGAATATCCTTGCGGCGATTCTCGCTCTGCAAGTACAGCAGCTTCATGACGATCTCGTTGGCGTTGCCATCGTAGATCTCGCCCTGGAGCATGATGATCCGATTCTCCAGCAGCAAATCGCCCAGCGTGAGTTGTCGCTGACGCTGATAATCGCGGGAGTTCAGTTGGGGCACGAAAGGCAAGCGCGATGCATGCTCGATCATGAGGAGTCCTTTTCCTCGCAGGTAAACGTCCGTAACCAAAGATGTCCGGCTGGGAATCTATGCCGGCTGCGCAATTGTTGCACTTTCGGCAGAAAAGACAAGACGAGTCAGGTGGTGGATGTCCGACAGAAACGAGTCTCGTGTGCGACCCTTAGCGAACACAACGATCGTGCCAGCAGTTGAACGCGATGCTAGCTCATCGCGCACGATCGTCGCGCGAAACTCAGCCCGCTGCAAGCATCGCGAACCGACCCCATCAAGCAAACAAGGGAACCGTCGTGAGCGACGATTCCCTTGAGTGATTGCGTTTGCGAAGTGAACCAAGCGTCGATGCAAAAGAACACCGACGTTACTCAGCCTTCTCTTCCTTAGTTTCCTTAGCGAAGTACGACTTGCCCGGCTCGGCTTGCGCTTCGGGGATCGCGTCTTCGTCGCCACCACCGGCCGAGCTGTCGACCGCTTCGGTGTCGTGCTCTTCGATCTTGTACGGCACTTCTTTGACCTTGGCGGTCGATTGAATCAACTCGATCGTCTTGCGCTCGATGATCTGATTCCGCAGCGCGTCCATCAAGCCGCGTTTCTCGATCTGGGCCCGCACGCGCCGCGGGTTCTCGCCGCTTTGCTTGGCGATCAGCGTGATCTCGGTGTCATAATCTTCCGGCAGATCTTCGATCTTTTCCTCTTCGGCGATCTTTTCGAGCACGAAGTGCTCTTTGAGCGAACGGGCCGTTTCCTTTTGGCTGTTCTGCATCAGCTCGTTGCCATAGGCACGAATCTCGTCGTCGCTAAAACCGCTACGACGCAACTCGAGCACGGTCCGGTCCAGCTCGCGACGGCTCTGACGCTTGAGCAACGCCGGGGGCAAATCCCACTTGGCCGACTCGGTCAGCAAGTCGCAAATCTGCTCGCGTACACGTTGTTGCTGGTGGAACTCGAGCTTACGCACCAAGCTGTCCTTGATCGCGTTGCGAAGCTCTTCTTCGCTCTCGAAGTTGCCGAGAGCCGCGAGCATGTCGGGCGTCAATTCGGGCAACTCAAGCTTCTTCACTTCGAGCACTTCAAACTCGGCGTCGATCTCTTGACCACGCAGCGCTTCGTTCGGGGCATCTTCGGCCAACTTGGCCTTGCACTTGCGCGTCTCGCCAGCTTTGACGCCGGCCATCAGCTTGTCGAACTTGTCGATCTTGCCGTCGCGGAAGCTCAACGTCGGCCGAACGCGGATCGTCTCTTCTTTGACGCTCGAAATCTCTTCGCCGTTGTTCTTGAACGCGAGATTGAGCACGAGGTAATCACCGGCCGCGGCGGCGCCATCGAACGGCACCAGCTTGCCATTCTGAGCCAGCACGCGTTTCAGCTGCGCGTCGACGTCGGCTTCGCTGAAATCACGCACCGGACGTTCGAGCTGCAAACCCTTCCAGTTCGGTGTGTCGAACTCGGGGCGGACTTCGATATCGAACTCGAACTTCATCGGGCCCGACTCGGGCACTTCGACCGCGGTCGGATCGAAATCCGGCTCGCTGATCGGCGTCATGCTTTGCTCTTCTGAAATTTGCTCGAGGCTTTCCATGATCAACGTCCCTTTGATTTGGTCGTTGATCTCTTTGCGGAATTTCTTCTCGACCAATTTCCGCGGCGCGCGGCCATGGCGGAAACCCGGCACCTGCGCCTCGGGCATGAGCTTGCTGTACGCTTCGTCCAACTTGCGATCGATATCTTCGCGGCTGACCGTCACCGTCACGTGCCGCTCGCAAGCGCTGCGGGTGTCGATCTTCACGTCCAGCGTCAGCTTGACCTTTTCTTCGGTCGCGGTGTCGCCAGCGTCGCCGGTTTCCAATTCGTCGTCAGTCGCCATGCGTGCAAATCTCGTGAAACAGAGTCGGGAGGGAGCCGAGCCGGCAGAATCCAGCGACAAGACAGGTGCGATGGATTGCAGTCTGCGAAAAATGCGAAGCTACATGCCGGCGAAAGAAAAAGAGAGAGAGCGGGTGATGGGATTCGAACCCACGACAACCACGTTGGCAACGTGGTGCTCTACCAACTGAGCTACACCCGCGTATCACTCACGCTTCGCCCTGCCAAATTTGAAGGGCGAAACTCAGATTATACGAAGCGCCGACACCCTTGCAAGGCTATCGATGCGAAAGCCTCACCCGCCGCAACGATTTTCTCCCAGACCAGTCTGACGATCTAATCGTTACAACCGTGCGATCCGGGCAAAAACCTCACCCCGGGCCGCGTCCTCAACCATCGCGTCCGGCCGTCAATACCGCAACGATTTTCCGCAAAAACTCGCCGACGGATCGTCGATTTGCGGCGATCGTGGCACTACCGCAGTTACAATCGTTGAAGAACGCTTTTCTCGCGGCTATAGTCAATATTTACCGCGCACTCGCAGTTTACTTATACCCCACAGTTCGCTCACGGCAAGGAGGCCGACAGCCCGGAGGCGATCTCCCACGCCTATGGACGCCAAGCTAGTCGTCGTGGGTGGCAAGGCCACCCATCAAAAAATACGCCTCAAATTGCCCACGATCGTCGGTCGCGACCAATCGGCCGGGCTCGTCGTCAGCCATCCCACGGTCAGCCGCAAACATTGCGAAATCTGCGAAGTCAACGGCGGGCTTGTCATCCGTGACTTCGGCTCGGCCAACGGCACGCTCCTCGGCGAAGAGCGCGTGACCGAAGCGCTCCTGCGCCCCGGCGATGAAATCACGATCGGCCCGCTCACCTTCCGTGCCGACTACGATCCCGAGGTCGAGATCACGGCCGGCACCACGCTCGACCAACTCAAGGCGGGCAAGTGCAAGAAGCGCGTCAAGGCTGCGCCCGCGGCGAAGAAGCCAGCCAAGAAACCGGTCGAGGTCGACGACGCTGCCGACACGATGCCGCTCGATTCGCCGTCGAAGGCCAAAGTGCCCGTGGCCAAAGGTCCCGGCAAGGCCGCGCCTCCGCAACCGGCCAAGCCTTCCGATGACGATCCGCTCGAATTCGACTTTGGCGAACCGGCCAAAGCGGACGACTTCCCGCCGATTGCGTTCGAGCCGACCGACAGCACCGCCGACGAACGGACCGTCGCCGCTTCGCTCGATGACTTCTCGCCGCAGCCGGTCGATGTCGACGATCACGCCAGCAAAGACGAGTTCGATCCGCTCGCGTTTCTGACCGACGCAGCGCCTGCGAAGCCAGCGCCGGCCGCGAAGGCTCCGAAGTCAGAGCCCAAGAGCAAAGCCAAGCCGACGCCTGCCCCGGCACCCGCCCAGCCCGCGGCGAAAGAAGAGTTCGATCCGCTCGCGTTCTTGACGGATGCTGCACCGGCTCCAGCGCCCGTTGCGAAGGCGCCGAAGACCGAGCCGAAGTCGAAAGCCAAGCCAGCTCCCGAACCCGCCCCGGCCGAGAAAGAAGAATTCGATCCGCTCGCGTTTCTCGACGCCACCGCTCCGGCAGCCGATGAGTTGCCGCCGATGTCGTTCGAGCCGACGGATGAAACTCCCGCCGCAGCCGAGTTGCCCGCGGAGAGTGCCGAGCCCACGTCAGATGCCGCGTTTGATCCACTCGATTTCTTGAACTCACCCGCCACACCGGCCGCAGATGATCTGCCGCCGATGTCGTTTGAACCAGCGGATGAAGCACCTGCGTTGACAGACGAGTTGCCGCCGGTCGCCGAGCCCGTGGCCGAAGCAAAGTCGGATGATCCGTGGTCGTTCTTAGAGCAGAACCCCATCGAAGATAAAGCGGAGGAAGCGAGCGCTACTCCCGCGGTCGACGACGAATTGCCGATGTCGTTTGAGCCTGCCGACGCAGCTCCCGCATTGATCGACGAACTGCCGCCGGTCGCCGAACCTGTTGCCGAAGCGAAGTCGGACGATCCGTGGTCGTTCTTAGAACAGAACCCCATCGAAGTCAAAGAGGAAGAAGCGAGTGCTGCTCCGACGATCGACGACGAACTACCAATGTCGTTCGAGCCAGCCGACGAAGCACCCGCATTGATCGACGAACTGCCGCCGGTCGCGGAACCGGTGGCCGAAGCGAAGTCGGATGATCCGTGGTCGTTCTTAGAACAGAACCCCATCGAAGTCAAAGAAGAGGAAGCGAGCGCTGCTCCCGCGGTCGATGACGAATTGCCGATGTCCTTCGAGCCGGTCGAAGAAACGCCCGCCACGCTCGACGAACTGCCGCCGGTCGTCGAACCCGTGGCCGAAGCGAAGTCGGACGATCCGTGGTCGTTCTTACAACAGAATCCGCTCGAAGCGAAAGAGGAAGAAGCGAGCGCTGCTCCGATGATCGACGACGAATTGCCCATGTCGCTCGAGCCGGTCGAAGAAACGCCCGCGCTGAGCGACGAACTTCCCGCGATGGAATTCGAGTCGATGAATACCACATCGCTCGAGTTCGACGAAGCGGATGAAATCACTGAACCCGCCGCGAGCGTCGAGCCCGAGGTTGAAGCGAAGCCCGCGGCCGACCCCTGGTCGTTCTTGAGCGACGATCAACCCGCCGAAACACCCGCCGCGAGCGCCGAGTCCGAACCACTCGCGATGCCGACGACAAACTTCGAGCCGGCGGCGGATGCGGTCGACGCGTGGGATGCGTTGCCCGAAGTCAGCGAGCCTGTTGCGAGTGAGCCGGTGAGTGAACTCGCCGCGATGGAATCGAGCGCGCCGACGGGCGACGTCGCGCCCACGAGTGACGATCCGTGGTCGTTCTTGAACACGACTCCAGCGGCGAGTCCCGAGGCACCGACGTTACCGTCGCTCGCCGCCGAGACGCCCGCGATTGAAACGGCAGCCACGGCCGAGCCCGCGCCGTTGCCGACCATCGAGCCGGTTGAGAAGCCGAAGTCGAGCGGCGGTTTCTATCCGACGAAGCCTGCCGCGCCGGTGATCGCGCCTCCCGCCGAACCTGTGGCTCCGGCGGCGATGGTCGAGCCCACCAAGCCAGCGGCTTCGAACCCATTCGTGAATTGGGGCCAGAGCGCCACGAAACCGGCTGAGCTTGCGGCCGCAGCGCCAGTCGTCGAGCCCGCGGCGAAACCGAAGTCGGCCGGCGGTTTCTATCCGTCGACACCCAAACCGGCCCCCGCGCCGATCGCCGCGGAAGCCGCACCTGCCGAAGCGAAAAAACCTGCGGTCGATTTTGCCTCGGTATTTAAGAAGAGCACGCCCGCCGCTGCGGTCGCGCCGCCGACTACGCCCGCCCCGTCGTTCATGCCGACACCGGTCGAAGCTCCTCTCGCAGCCGCTCCGTTCGATCCGATGTCGTTCTTAAACGATGCGCCTCCAGCGGCGACACCGTTCCCAACGAACTTCCCGACTGCGGCCGAGCCCGACGCGGCGGTGGATGCTCCGACGACGAATTGGCAGCCGTCGACGAACGAAGCCGCGGCCGACATGTTCGCTCCAGCCCCGAGCGAGTCCGCTTGGCCAGCCGCCGCACCGGCCGAGAGCGGTGAACCATCGTGGAACTTCGACGCCGCGCCGGCCGCCGAAGCTGCGCCGGCGTTCAACTTCACGCCCAACGAAACTCCGGCCAACGATTTTACCTTCGGCAATGTCTTCACCGAGCGCCCGGTGCGCGAGCCCGATGAGAACGCCGCCGCGGAAGCGGTCGACGAGTTCAAGATCGGCGAAGAGCCGCCGAAGTTCGTCGCTCCCGTGACGACTGCCAAGGCGAAACCCGCCGCCAAGCCCGAGAAGAAAGGGTTCTTCGCCAAGCTCTTCGGTGGTCTCGGCAAGTCGAAGGCCAAGCCGAGCAAGCCCTCCGCGGCAAGTTCCGCAGCCGCGGCCGCTCCGATGTTTGGCGGTGGCGTCGAGTTGCCGTCGGTCGCCGAGCCCGTCGCGCCGATGTTTGCACCGCAGCCCGATTCGGCGGAACCGATGTCGTTCGAGCCGCTGCCCGATGCCAACGCGTTCGAGCCGCCACCGGTGTTCGACGAGGGACCGAAGTTCGACGCCCCGACCACGATCGAAGATGCCACGGCGATCTTTGAACCTGGGCCGACCGTCGAGCCCGAACCCGCAGCGCCCAGCGGCGACGCCGGCGCGTTCGACTTCCTCAACGAGTCGACGCCGGCCAAGAGCGACGAACCGAACTTCGACTTCTTGCCGAAAACCGATTCGCTGCCGAGCAAGCCCGCCGCGGGGAACGATGATCTCGACGACTTCCTCAAGCAGATCGGCATGAAATAGTTTGCCAACTGCGTGCTGAGTGGCCAGCGCTCACGTCGCGGCGTTCGACGAGTGTCGGCTACAATGCGGCCGCGCGGAAGTCGTACATCGTGGCTAGGGCGGGATTCGTCGCATGTCGCTGGCTAAGTTACTGCACACGGCCGTCGAGCATCATCGAGCGGGCCAACTCGTCGAGGCCGAGCGGCTGTATCGACAGATCATCGCTGCCGCGCCGCAGACCGCCGACGCGTGGCAGCTCTTGGGCGCGCTCGACTTTCAGCAAGGCCGACACGCCGAGGCCGTCGCACACATTCAACGGGCACTCGATCTCGGCTCGCGACACACCGGTCTGTACAACAATCTCGGCGCGGCGCTGCGAGCGCTCGGTCGCAACGACGAAGCGATCGTCGCCTTACGGCAGTCACTCGATCTCGATCCACGCAACGCCGGAGCGTGGAACAATCTGGGCAACGCGCTCAAAGAGACCGGCCAGCTCGATCAGGTGCAGGCTGCGTATCAACGCGCGGTCGAGCTCGATCCGAAATTAGCCGACGCGCATGACAATCTCGCCCGGCTGTTTCAACACCAACACGCCATCGATCGTGCGATTCACCACTATCGCCAGAGTGTGCTGTACAAGCCGCACAATCCGCGCTCGCACAACAATCTCGGCACGCTGTTGCTGCTGGCCGGTCAACGCGAAGAAGCGCTCCGCGCCTTCGACACGGCCATCAATCAGCAGCCGGGCTATGCTCGCGGTTGGAACAACCGGGGCACGGCGCTGCGCGAGTTGGGGCGACCCATGGAGGCCGAGGAGGCGTTTCGTCGGGCGATCGAGTTGGATGCGACGTTGTTTGAAGCCGCGAACAACTATGGCGAAGTGCTCGGCGTTCAGGGCCGAGCCGACGAGGGGCTGGCGATCCTGCAACGCGTCGTGGAGCAAGCGCCCGACCAAGCACCGATCCATAGCAACTTTGTGATGCTGCATCAGTATCGACCCGGCGTGACGTTGGCCGAGCTCGCAATCGCGCATCGTCATTGGGCCGAGCGTCACGCGCCACCGTCGTTGGCCGCTCCGCGCGTTTGGCACCGCTCGTCAGACACCGCGCGACCGCTGCGATTGGGGTTCATCTCGGCCGATCTGGGTCGGCATCCCGTCGGGTGCATCATGCTGCCATTGGTCGAGTACTTGGATCGCAGTCGGTTCGAACTGTGGTGTTACTCGAACCGCGTGATGTACGATCCAATGCAACAACAGTTGCGGCAAGGTGTGCACACGTGGCGTGATGTCCGGGCACTCTCCGACGACGAGCTGACCGATGTCATTCGGCAGGATCAGATCGACGTGCTCTTCGATCTCTCGGGTCACACGGGCCACAACCGGCTCGGTGTCTTTGCACGCCGCGCGGCACCGGTGCAGATCACCTGGGCCGGCTATCAGTCGACCACCGGTATCGCCGCGATCGATTACTTGATGACCGATGGTCAGATGGTGCCGAGCGGTGTCGAGCAACACTTCACCGAGCGAGTGGTTCGCATGCCCGAGGCGGCGTGGTGTTGTCGGATTGAGAGCCCGCCGGTCGACGTGGGCCAACCGCCGTGCGTGATGCGCGGACACGTGACCTTCGGCAGCTTTAACAACGCCAGCAAAGTCTCGGCGGCAGTCGTCGATCTATGGGCGAAGGTGTTGACGGCTACGCCCGACTCGCGGTTGATCCTCAAGTATCGCGGCTTCGACGATCCGGGGTTGATGCATTACTTTCAGCGACTATTTCAAGCCCGCGGTGTGGTTCCCGAGCGAATCGAGTTTCGCGGCCAAACGTCGTTCGAGCAGATGCTGGCTGAGTATCGCGAGATCGACGTGGCACTCGATCCGTTTCCGTTCGGCGGCGGCATGACGAGTTTGATCGCGTTGTGGATGGGTGTGCCGGTCGTGACTTTGCCGGGCGAAACGATCGCCTCGCGACAGACGCTCAGCATGCTCACCGCAGCGGGAGAAACGTCGACCGTGGCTCGCGATCAGAATGAATATGTGCGGATCGCGACGGAATTGGCCGGTGATCGCGAACGGCTCGTCGAGTTACGGCAGCGCTGGCGTGGGCAGGTCTCGCAGACGGCGTTTATTGATGCTCACCGCGCGGTGCCGGAGTGGGGAAATACAGTCGCGCGTTTGTATTGTGAGCTGCGTAACACAGCCGAGTGATGTATAGATACAATGTATAATACATTCGCGTTGTGTTGTAAATACACAT
>JAEUIL010000110.1 GCA_016794255.1 Planctomycetaceae bacterium
ATCCAGCCGGGCCTGACCGCTCCCGCGCACCTGACCCGCGTACGAATCGGCGAGCCGCGCCGCGAGCCGTTCGAGCAAACCTCGCCGCACCTCGGGGTCTTTGACCGCGCGGATCTCTTCCCACAGCACCTGCGCCAAGTCGCCGAAGTTGTTGCCCGCTTGTTTACGAGCCTTTTCGGTAAGCGAGTACCGGTGGATCGGGCGACCTCGGCCGTGCCGCGTGGTGACCCGAGCGATAAGGCCCTGACCCATCAGCCGATTCAGCCGCTGACGCACCGCCGTAGCCGTAACATCTTGCGCCTGAACCAGTTCTGCCACGCTCAACGGTCCCCGCTTGCGGAGCAAGTCGAGCACGCTCGCGTCGGAGATTTCCATCGGAGTCATGGCCGGCACTTTCAAAACGGGGCGGACTCAACCGTCCTAAACATCGCGGACCACACGGGTAGTCACTTAATGCTTCCTACACCCGAATCTTAGCCATTGAGACATTTTTGACAAGGGTATATGTCAAAAATAATACGAGCCGGAGTGACTTTCAGTGGTAATTACGTAAGCGCATTATATGCAATGACTTACGGAACGAATCCGTACGCCAGAGGCGTTTAATCTGCCGGGTGCGGCTGACCGCTATCAACGACAATCTCCGGCCCATGGACATTCCACGCCCAACCGAGCTTCTCGCAGGCGCGGATTAAGAGGTAGCTGACGTCGAATTGCCACCATTTGAGGCCATGTCGTGCGGAAGTCGGATAGGCGTGGTGATTGTTGTGCCATCCCTCGCCCAGGCCCAGCCAGCCGAACAGGACGTTGTTCCGGCTCAGATCGCGGGTCGGATACGGTCGGCTGCCCCACAGATGACACACCGAATTGATGCTCCAGGTGACATGGCTCACGAGTAACACTCGGACCAGTCCGCCCCAGAGAAAACCGCGTATCGCGCCGGCATAGGTGCCTGTGAGCCAACCGCCGAGTGCCGCCGGAATCAGCAATCCCAGGGCGACCCAGACCACGAACAGTCGGTCGATCTGCATCAGCAGCGGGTTGCGTCGCAGGTCTTTCACATAGCCAGCGAGATCCGGGACATTGCGCACAAACAGCCAGCCAAGATGCGCATGCCAGAAGCCACGCATGATCGCCCCCACGTTAGAACCTAGCGTTTTTGGCGAGTGCGGATCGCCATGGTGATCGCTGTAACGATGGTGGCGACGATGGACCGCCACCCATTGCAAGAGCGGACCCTGCACGGCCGTCGCGCCGCTGATTGCGAGCACGGCCTGCAGCGCAGGCGTGGCTTCAAACGCGCGATGCGTGAAGAGCCGATGATAACCGACCGTGATCCCTAATCCCGAGACGAGATACATCACGCCCATCACGACGAGTTCCGTCGCACCGATGCCATATCCCCACAAGCTGATCATCGCGCCGATCAAACCCACGAACGGAATAAACACGCTGATGAAGTTGATCGCCAACACGCCCCAAGTCAATTGCAGGAACGGCTCGTGGTCCAACAACCCCTCGGCGGCAGCGTGTCGAACTTGATGAGGAGTATCTGCGGCAGATGATGTCAGCGTGGTTTCGCGCAGACCAATGTTCGATAGTGTTTCCATAGCAATCGCCAGAGCGACCCAAGGACAGCCCGGCGGCAACCAGGAACCCAGTTAAGACAGGCAAGCGCCGAACCGTTTCGAGCATGCTTCAGCCAAATAATTTTCGGCTGTCAACGGTTAAATGGCTGTCCATGCATAAGCGATGCCGCACTACAAAGAGATCAGTGAACTGTGGGCTAACAAGCAACTGCAACCCACACGTGCGGCGTAGTGAAAGCCATCGTAGGCGTGACGTTGGCTGGATACTAGTCGAGAATCGAGAAACAAAAGCAAGCCCAGAATGCCCGTCTCCCCCTGTCGGACAACTCCTCGTGTTAAGGACGCAGTTCGGCGGTAACTACGGTAGCTGCGGCGTAACCATCTTCCAGAAACGATCGTTCGACGAAGCACGAACCCTGCACACTGGGCAGAAACAGATCGTCGTCGCCGTCGCGATTGAGATCGACCACCATCACGCGCGGCTGCAAGATCGGCGGCAACTTCGGATCAAACCCGTCGTCAAAGCGCGCACCGCTCGCCTCGCCCCGATTGAGATACACTCGCACCATGCCATTCACCGCACCGGCAATCACGTCGGGCCAGCCGTCGCGATTCCAATCGCAGACGCTGACTAAGAGTCGAATCTTCTGCTGTCCCAACTCGACCGACGGGGCAAACTTTGGCTCGGCGGCGCTCCCGACGTTGCGAAAGTAACGTACCACGCCAAACGTATCTCCTACGACGAGATCGCGCAGCCCATCGCGATCAAAGTCGGCCGGAGCAAACACCGTCCGCGCCCCTTGCAGCGCGACGAACGGCGCGTTCGCGTCCTGTGCCTGCGGGCCGACTTTGAGTGGCGTGCCATCGGCAAGCTGCAACTGCACGCCGGTCACATCGAACTTTTTCTCGTCACGCTTGCCGAGTTGGCGATGAAACCAGATGTTCCCGTGCCAGGTGCCGAAGAGAATGTCGACGTTCCCGTCGCGATCGAAGTCGTCCTGCCAGGGCCAAAACCAATCGTCGCCGATGTTCGACGGATGATCGATATGCACACCACGTGGCAAGATCCCGACGGCCGGTTTCCAACCCCAGGGGTTACCCTCGCTCGTCGCGGCGCGAACGGTGTAGGCCGCGATCAAGTCCGGTCGACCGTCACCGTTCTGATCGGCGAATTGATCGACATCGAGCGGCGCGGAACCCCAGTTGAGCTTGAGTTGACCGGGTTCGTTCGTCCACTCGGGTCGTTGCGGCGAGCCGATGTTTCGCAACTGCCAGATGTTACTCCGTTCACTCACGAACAGGTCGAGATCGCCATCGGCATCGAAGTCGACGTGTCGCGGTGTGGCGAGCGCGAAGTCGGGCAACTTGCCGCGAAATGGAAATGGTCGCTCGGTCAGCATCGGTTCGCTGCGTGAGCCGGTGTTCTCGTAGTAACGCAGTTTCGGCATGGCGGCGGCGACTTCGCCACGATCATACATCGGAAAATTGCCGCTGATCAGATCGAGATCGCCATCGGCGTCGAAGTCGGCGATCGTTGGCGCGGCGCACCAGTAGCCGACATTCAAAGTCTTACCGTCGGCCGTGAGCGGGCCGTGATACTTGAGCGTCGGCGGCTGACCCTGCGCTTGAGCGACGTTCTCGAACCAGAAAATCATGCCGGTCACATAACCGCCGGCGAGCAAATCGTGATCGCCATCGCCGTCCCAATCGACCACGTCGAGCGTCGGATGATAGTCGTGCGTGAACACCTGTTCGCTGCCGCGCGTGAGTGGTCGAATCGGCAATTCCAATGGCGCGTCACCCAGCATGAGCAGGCCGCGATACGTGAGTTTTCGCCGGGAGCGATCGCCTGTGTTCTCGTAGTGCAAAATGCGATTGCCATCCGTGCCGATGAGCAAATCGTCGTCGCCGTCGCGATCCCAATCGGTCACCTTGACCGCCGCATAAAAGCCGGCGTCGAGCGGCATCTGGTCGGCATCGCTGACTAACCGTTGAAACGCGAAGCGGGGCGACTCGCGCGATCCGATATTCTTCAGCCAGGTGACGTGACCCGCGGCCTCGCCGAGCAACAAATCCTGTCGACCATCGCCATCCCAATCGGTCACGTCGATGCGGCAATGATCGGCGCCGATGGTACGAATCGAGTTCACATCGCAACGGTGGAGCCCGTCGCCGATCCAACTTTGCGGCGGTCGTGCAGTCGGTTCAACACCCGAATCGAGCAGATCGAAGTAGATAGCATAGTGACCTGGCTGGCCGGTGCGTTGCGTGTGCGACCAAGTCAAGCGGCCGCGCTGCCAATCCCCTTCGACATCAAGGAAGTAGCCGCCTCGTGTCCGCGGTCGATACACGATCTTCCCCTGACTACGAATCACGTTGCCGATCATCTCGGGAAACTCATACGGCACGGACTCGTCGAGCCAGCGGAACGGACGATCCCCCGGCGAACGCTGATAGCGATAGTCGTCATATTTACGCGGCTCGCCGGTCGCGGGATCGTACTCGATCACCTGCAGCGTGGTCAGATCCGGCACGTTCTTCAGGCCGAGCTTGGCGAGTTGCGTGGGAAAGTCGAGCCGCACTTCGGCGGGCATCTCGTCGCGCTCACGTCCGTTCAACTCACGCGCGGGCAACTCAACGAGCAACCGCACCGCGCCTTCGCCGGACCAGCGGACTACGGCGCGCTTGCCACTCGGCACGCGAGCTTGTTTCTCGGCCGCTTGCCACGCGGCGCGGATAAAGTCGCCGCGAGTCGTGCGACCATCGGCGCTCGGCAACACGGCTTTGATCCGCGCTTGGCCTGCGAGTTGGTGCCACCGCAGCGACAGTTTCTCATCGAGCGGCTGGTTCAATTCCACCGCATGAAACGGAAACGCTTCGTAATACTGGCCATGAATGTTCTTGCCGCGTTGACCCGGTTTCGCCGGTTGCGGGTGCAGCCCGTGCAGGCCGCCGAGCGTGCCCCACCTCTGCACCGCGGCAAAGTCGGCGTGGCCTGGCAAGACGTCGCTCGTGTAAATCGTCGCGCCTCCGACCGTGTGCAGTCGTCGCTGTAAACGGGCGACATCGACTTGTTGCACGCCTTTGTCCGTCGCGTAAACCTGCCCAGCGGCGTGACCCGCGGCTTGACCGAGCGACATCCAGATTGGTTCCAACCGCAAGGCGCAGAACCCGACGTGCGACGAACTCACGGCGCAGGAGACGAGCAAGTTGTCGACCTCTCGCGGTACGAGAACACCGTAGGGAATCTGATACGGCATCACGGCCCGATAAAATTCACCAGTGTGAGTGCCGCCAAACCGCGGACCTTCATGATGCGTACCGTGGCAATTGTTGCCATAGTCACCGATCGCGATCGAATCGGCATGCCACACCGCTCGCGCATCGCCCGGGGCATGATCTGCATCGCGCTCGACGAACACATGTTGCCCCACCATCCGCCGCGCCTCGCGCACATACAACTGCGGCGGCAGATGGTTCGAGTCGGTGAACTCGTCGCGACACCAACCCCATTCGCGAGCTTCACTACGGAATCGCTCGGGGACCGCGGCGTCATTTTGCAGGAAGAACAACAGCCCGACTTGGTCGCGAACATGTTCGGCAAACACTCGGGCTCGCGCCGCCTCATCGCCCGTGGGCCACTCCAAATTCTTGCCCGGCAACGAGAGCCGCACCAAGCCGCGTGACACGTCGTTGATGTCGTACTTGCCGTTGGGCAGCACCGGTTCGTGGGCTTTGAAGATGCAGCGACTCGGGTAGTCGAACACTCGCTCGATTTGGCCCGAGGCGAGCACGGGCAACACGTCGACAAAATCCTCACGCCGATACCCGGGCGGAGCGACGGGCATCACGCGATTGGCCGGGTCGCGAGTCATGATCCAGCGGAAGTTGTAGGCTTGCAGTTGCTGGTCAGCCTGTTCCGGGGCGAGCGTCTCGTTGTACTCGGCGCGTCCTTCGCGTCCCACTCGCCACGGCACACCGGCAGCCGCGAGCAGGTCGCCTTCGTACGTGGCGTCGATCACCACGCGAGCGCTCACGGCGTTAGTTTTTCCGGCGGGATCGACGAGCGTGAGCGCGGTGATGTGCCGCAGCGTGCTATCCACGACGGGCTCGACCCGGACATGCTTGAGCCGCCGCTCGGTCCACAGTGTGAGCGATTTGCGTTCAGCGAGCAGCTTTTCAAACACGAGCAGATTGACCTTCGGCTCGGCGAATGTCCCTCGAAAGGACGCGCTCACCTGCCGAGAATCGGCACCGTACGTGTCGCGGTAATGCGACTCGACGCGACGCGCAAAGTCAAGAAACGCGCCATTCAACCCTTCGAACGTGCGGAAGTCCGTATGCGACAAGCCACTCGTAACGAGACCGCCGATCCGCGGCGTGGGCTCGATCAACAGCACTCGCGCGCCGTCGTCGGCAGCGGCGATCGCGGCGGCAATCCCGCTCGGCGTGGCACCGTAGACCGCAACGTCCCACGATTCGCCGAGGGCCGTCAGAGCGCAAAACCAGATGCCCCAGCTCAAACCACAACTCGCCGCGAACATGAGCGTTTCCTCAAGGCAGGAATCGAAACCGCACTGACGATCGGTTCCTATCTTGGCCCGGCGACGAGACGATTACCAGCAGCGCGGGCGGTGTTCGCAGTGAATGGCAGTTGCCCGATGGTCGACCGTTTGGTGGTGCCGACCCACGTGGGGTGTTACTATTTAGCGAAGCGTTGATAGAAAAGAGTATCCATCACGCTCCGCGTGATGCGAGCTGGAACAGAGCCCGCTTAAGTGGTGCCCGCCAAAGCATCATCCAACACGTCTTCTGGCATCACGCGGAGCGTGATAGATACTCTAGTGGTTTGCCTCCCGCCCTGAACGCCCCGCCCCATGTCGCTTCGCCCTATCCTCACTGCGATCTTGATCTGGATGTGGAGTTCGTCGCGCTTGCTGGCTGCGGCGAACGAGCCGGAGCAGCTGAAGTTTTTCGAGGACCGCATTCGACCGTTGTTGGTCAAGCATTGTTATGCATGTCATGACGCGGATCGGGCAGAGGGAAAGCTGCGGCTCGATATCAAGTCGGGCTGGCTCCGTGGCGGGGATCGTGGTCCGGCGATCGTGCCGGGTGATCCGTCAGCAAGTTTGTTGATTCGGGCGATCTCGTATCGCGACGAGAAATTGCAGATGCCGCCACCAGAGTCCGGCGGAAAGCTCAGCCCGGCCGAGGTTGAGGCACTGACGATTTGGATTCGTCACGGGGCCCATGATCCACGGGTGGGTGACACGGTTGTTACGCAGATCGACAAAGCGGCGGCGACCCACTGGGCGTTTCAACCCATCGTCCCACCGCCCATCGAGCCGGGAGATCACCCGCTCGACGCGCTCATCGATCGCAAGTTGCGTGAGCGTGGCATGGTGGCCACCGCAGCAGCAGACCGACGGACACTGCTGCGCCGCATGAGTTACGACTTGCTGGGATTGCCACCCACAGCGGAAGAGATCGCCGCGTTTGAACGAGACACGTCGCTCGAGGCGGTGCAGCGCGTGATCGATCGACTGTTGCAAAGCCCACAATATGGCGAACGTTGGGGCCGGCATTGGCTCGATGTCGCGCGGTACTCCGACGCCAAAGATGGTGTGCTGATGTACGGCGACGCGCGGGTCCGTCCCTTTGCTTATACCTATCGCGACTATGTCATTCGTGCGTTCAACGCCGACAAACCCTTCGATCAATTCGTTCGTGAACAGTTGGCAGCGGATCAATTGGGATTGCCGACCGACTCGCCGGACCTCGCGGCGATGGGATTGCTCACCCTGGGACGACTCTTCGACAGCAAC
>JAEUIL010000193.1 GCA_016794255.1 Planctomycetaceae bacterium
AGGCGCTGGCCGCGACCCGAGCAACCCTTCGCGACGAGATGAGTCGCTCGGCATTGTGCGATGCGCCGCGGTTCGCTCGTCAGTTCGAGGCGGCGATTCGCGGCTTGTGGCGCGAGCGGTGTCAGAAGCCATGAGCAGTGCGACTCCCGACCCGGTCCAGGCGGCTATTCAAGCGGCGCTCGACCTGCACCGCAGCGGTCAGCCCGCGGCGGCCGAGCAGATTTTGCGACAAGTCGTCGCACAATTCCCCGACCACGCCGTGGCATGGAATCTGCTCGGGGCCATGTTGCATGAACAGGGACAAACTCTCGCAGCGGCCGAGTGTCTGGCGCGGGCCGTTGCTTTGCGGCCGGATGTCCCGTCGTTTCATGGCAATCTGGCCGAAGTGCTGCGCGTGGCGCGGCGACTCGACGAGGCGCTCGTGCATGCTCGTCAAGCGTGGCAGATGGTTCCCGACCATGCCGAGTATCATCACAAGCTCGGGCTCGTGCTGGCCGACTTGCATCACGGCGACGAAGCGATCGCCTGTTATCAAAAGACCGTGCAACTCAACCCGCAGCACGCCGATGCGTACCTGAACTGGGGTTGCGAGTTGGTGCGTCAACAACGTGCGGCCGAGGCGGTGCCGCTCTTTCTCGAATCGATACGGCTGAACGAAGATTCGCCGCTGGTGTACAACAACTTAGGCGCGGCATTGTCGTTGATCGAACGACCGACCGAAGCCATCCATCACTTTCGGGTCGCCTTGCAGCAGCAGCCCGACTTCTCGGCCGCTTACACCAATCTGCTCTTTGCGAGCAATTACGACGCCGCGATCACGCCCGACGAGTTATTCGCGTGGCATGTCGATTTCGGTCGCCGCATCGCTCCACCGCCGGACGTAACTCTGCCGTGGCCGCACGACCGTTCCCCGATGCGACGTTTGCGCATCGCGTATATCACTAGCGACACGCGCCGCCATCCGGTCGCATTCTTTCTGTTGCCTCTGCTGCGGGCGCATGATCGCATGCAAGTCGAAGTCATGGTCTATAGCGATAGCGCCGTGGCCGACGATGTGAGCGACCTGCTCGTGGCGGCGAGCGACCGTTGGGTGTCGACCCTGGGCGTGTCGGATGCGGCGTTTGTCGAGCGACTGCGGGCTGACAGAATCGACGTGGCGATTGATCTCGCCGGTCACACGACTGGTAATCGATTGCTGGCCTTGGCTCGTCGCGTGGCCCCGGTGCAGGTCAGTTACCTCGGCTATGTGAACACCACGGGCCTCAAGCAGATCGACTGTCGTCTCACCGACGCGATATGCGATCCGCCCGACGAGCCAAGCCGTTACACCGAACAACTCTTCCGGCTGCCGCGTCACTTCAGCGCCTATGCGCCTTACCCCGATGCCCCCGCCGTGACACCGCTGCCGGCGCTCGCACGCGGTCACGTCACGTTCGGTTCGCTGCACAGCCTCGCCAAGCTGGGGCCGGCGACGATCGCGTTGTGGTCGAGCGTATTGCAGGCGGTGCCCGGTTCACGCTTGGTGATCGTCCGCAAGACACTGACGCCGGAATTACAACAGCGGCTGATGCTCGCGTTTGCGGAGCACGGCATCGTTCCCGAACGACTCGACTTTGTGGGCGACTGGATGGGCCCGAACCATCTGGGGTGTTACGCCGACATCGACATCACGCTCGACGTCGTGCCTTGGAGCGGACACACCACCGCCTGCGAAGCGATCTGGATGGGCGTGCCGATCATCACGCTCTACGGTAACCGGACCGCGGGCCGGATGGTGAGCAGTGTACTCACGGCGCTCGGCATGCCCGAGTGCATCGCAAGATCGCCGACCGAGTTTGTCGCCATCGCGCGACGGTTATCGAGCAACCTCGCCGAGCTTGCCGCGCTGCGCGAGCAACTGCGCGGACGCTTGCAGCGCTCACCGCTCGGCGACGGAGCGAGTCTCGCTCGGGCCGTGGAAGACGCGTATCGATCGATGTGGCAGCGGTGGTGCGCGAGATCCGAAAGTTAACGATGTCGCACCTTCCGTAGTGCGAACTAGTCGCCGTTCGACTGCAAGTACGCGATCAACTCAGCGATTTGCTGTTCGCTGAAGGGCTTCAAAATCCCCTCGGCCATCAGCGATTGATTGCTGGTCTGCATCGCCTCAATCTCTTTACGATCGATCGTCACCGGCGTGGTTTGGCTCTGCACGGTGATCGTGCGTTCGGTCTGCTCGATGACCACGCCGCTGATCACGCGGCCGTCGCTGAGTTGGTAGACCGACATGCGAAAGTCGGCCGCCACGGTCGCGCTCGGATCGAGAATGTTCTCCAACAAATAGTCGAGGTTCTTACGATTGCCGCCGGTCAGGTCGGGCCCCACTTTCTTGCCTTGTCCAAAGAGCACGTGGCAATTGGCACACGTCTTGGTGAACGTCGCCTTGCCCGCTGTACGATCGGCCTTGGCTAAGCGCTCCGTCGTGAGCTGCGCCTTGAGCCGCTCCATCTCGTCGCGACGTGCTTGCGGCGTGACGCGCACCTCACCCCAGAGTTTTGCGAGCCGCTCGCTGAGCTGCGGTTGATTGAAGCTCAACATCTGTCGCGCGTGAAACGCGCCAATATCGCTCCGCTGCAATCGTCCCTTCTCCAACGCATCGAGCAACGCCACCGCATAGGCCGGCCGCGAGGTGAGTGTATTGACCGCCTCGGCGCGCCCCTCGGGACTCAGTCGCGCATAGACATTCAAGATCTGCTCGGGCGACTTGGCGTCGTCATAGGCGGCTAGCCCGCGGACGGCGTCGATCACCAGCGCCCGGTCGTTCAATAACTTCTGCAAAGTCGGGGCGAAGTTGTCGGCCTTGGCCGTGACGAGCGCGGCGAGAGCGCTACGTCGCACGGCGGCGTCGGCCTGAGCATCGACCACGATCTGCCGCAAGTCGTCGAGCGCCCGACCATCGCCGAACACGACCGACAATTCCCGCACCAGTCGTTGCACCTCGGGCTGTTCATGCTTGGCCAAGGTTACTGCCGTGCTGGACCAAGCCGCCGGGATCGGCGCTTTCTGCCAACCACGCAGCGCGTCGGTCATGCCCTGCAGCAGATCGAGCAGTCGGGCCTCGTTCTTCTCCAACGCCGCACGGGCGATCAACGCGTCGACGGCCGCGGGCTGAGTGTCGATCGCGGCGGTCAACCGGCGAGCGATATGCTTGCGTACGATGGGTAGTTCGCAAATCGCGAACAGCTCGAGTGCCTGCGCCGGTGCGACGGTCACGGCCGGTTCGATGGCGTACCAAACCATGAGCGGCAGCATGTTGTCGTTGGCCCATTCGGCATGGGTCACGATCGCGCGCGCGATCGGCCAGCGCTCGGCAAGCGGCAGCCGCTGCATGATCGAGGCCAGATGCAGATGCACCAAGCCGGATGGCTCGCGCAGGGCCAATTGCCCCAGAGCTTTGATCGTGGCCGGCGACAGTTCGCGCCCATCGGCGAGTAGCCGAAGGCACCCGATGCGGACGTGCTCGTCGGCGTCGGCCAATTGCTCGACCAGCCACGACTCGGAGACTTCGCCAATGACGTTCATTAACCACAACGCGCGCAGTCGGCCCACTGTGTTGAGCTGCGACGTGGCGAACTTCTCCCGCAGCAAGCCGAGCAACTCGTGAACCTCTTGTCCCGAGGTCGCGCGATCGTAAATCACTTGCCGCGCCGTGCGGGCAAACCACTCGTTCTCGGTCGCGATGCCGTTGAGCACCAGCGTGTCGCTGGCCATCTCGTACAGGTTGAGCGCGGGTCGCGGCTTGATCGATCCGTAGGTGATTTTGTAGATGCGGCCCGTCGTGCGGTGGACGCCGTCGTTCTCGTGGCACTCGCCGATGTCGGACCAGTCGATCACGTACACGCCACCGTCCGGACCGGTCACTAACTCAATGCCGCGGAACCATTCATCGCCGCTCTTGGCGAAGTCGGGAGCATGTTTGCCGACGAAGCCCGCACCGTGGCGTTCAAGTCGATCGCGATTGAGGCGGTGACCGTGCAGGTTCACCGTGAAGACATTGCCGCGATACTCCTCGGGCCAATTGGTCCCTTGATAGATCAACATGCCACAGTGCGCGTGTCCGCCGCCGGCCGCGTCGGTCGAATCGCTTTTCTCTTTGCGAATGTCGCTCCACGCTTCGCGCGTGTCCCAGTGGAAATGGTCGGCACACTGTTCGATGTACTGATACAAGTGTGGATTGAAGTGGACACCGTACATGCGACGAAAATGAGCGCCGGGCACAACATGCCACAAATGCCCAATCACGGTGTTGATAAAGAACATCTCGCCGTGACGATCGTAGTCAAAGCCCCAACTGTTCGTGCCCCCTTCGCAGACGACTTCAAACTTGCGGCGGATTGGGTGATAGCGCCAGATCGAGCAGTTAAGCTTCGTGCGTTGCGATTCGCTCGCGCCGGGCTTGCCGACTAGCGAGGTGGCTTGGATACCGTGCCGCCCGTAGAGCCAGCCGTCGGGACCCCATTTGAGACCGTTGACGATGTTGTGACGGATCGTGTTCGAGTCGAAGCCGTCGAGCACCACCTCGGGCGGACCATCGGGCACGTCGTCGCCATCGCGGTCGGGAATAAAGAGCAACTGCGGAGCACACAGCACCCAAACGCCGCCGAGTCCGACCTCGACGCTGGTCAGCTTCTTCGCTTGGTCCCAGAACACGGTTCGTTTGTCACAGCGACCGTCGCCATCGGCATCCTCCAGGATCACGACCCGATCGCACAGGTCGAGATCGAAGTTCTTATCACGATCGGCATACGTGTAACACTCGGCGATCCACAGTCGACCGCGCGGATCGATCGTCACACCGATTGGCTGCTGCACTTGCGGCTCGCTGGCGAACAGTTCGACCTTGAAGCCCGGGGGAAGTTGCCACTTGACCAGCGTATCGGCCGCGGCAAGCGGCGTGCCCGGTTGAGTATCGGTGATCGGCGGGAAGGCGGGTTTCTCGGCCGCGAAACCGAGCGGATTCAACACGACGAGCGCGACGACGAACGAGAGCTGACGCAACATACGCGACCTGGCAGACAGGAGTTTTTGGGCGTGGAATGTGAGTCCCGATGGTACTCGAAGCACCGCGCTGATGCACGTGCTGCTGGCTGTGGATCGTGGTACCGTTTCGTGATGTGTGCCATGTCCACGTCTTTGTGGACATGATTTTTCTCGGGGAAACATGCCCATGCGGCGCGGGGCATGGAACACGATTCAGCCAATCGGGCGTCACTCGTGCGATGGTTTACGACTTGCGCTGCTCGGCGATGCGGGCCTGCCAACGGTCGATGGCCTCGTCGTAAACACGCAGCACGTGTTGCTTTTCGTTCTCGTCGACGAACTTGGCCTGATCGGCGATGATCCGGCGGTGCTCGTTCATCTCGGCGAGCAACCCTTCGGCCGTGGGAATGTCGAACAGATGCCGACCGGCGACGTCGACATACACGGCACTCGTGTGAGCAAACAGGTCTTGGCCCAACTCGTTCTTGTTGACCGGAGTTTGTAGATCGGCAAAGCCTTTGACCGGCGGAGGCGGCGTGCGCACAGCGAACCAACACGGCCCGGTCACGTCGATCGGGCGGTTGAAGTTCGCGACGAAGTGACCTCCGTCGGGCTTGGTCTGCACCTGCTCGATCACCACGCCGTTACGGACCAATTCGAGACGCTCGAAGTCGCAACGACCGACGCCTTGGGCCACGACCGACACTTGGCCGGGCTGCTTGAGATCGACCGTGGTGCCGATGCCGTGACCCTCGACGCTCAGTTCGAGCAGTGGCCCGTTGGTGATCATTGTCCGGCCGGCGACGAGCACATCGAGAAACGCTTGCGGCGTGGGGCGCTGCGATGCGGGGACATACACGCGTGAGAAGTCATACATGAACCAATCGGTGCCGGTCGAGAACGGGACATGAAAGCCCGCGTTGAGAAAGCGATAGAAACTGTGTTGGTAGCTGCCGTGCGTACCGCCGTCGAAGATGTTCGTCGCTTGCAGCCGGCCCGAGATGCGGTTGGGTATGTCCTCGTAACCCCATTGATCGTGGCACCAGATGATCGTGGCCCCCTGGGCGCGAGCTTCGTCGATGCCGACTTGCAGAGGTCGCCCGTCGGTGCCGCTCTTCATGATCCCCGGGCCGATGCTCGCCGGATGAATGAGCTTTTGCAGTTCCAGGAACATCACATGGCCGTAGCCCTGCCCCCAACCGGCGAAGTTGTGACGATGCTCTTCGCCGTTGCCGATGGGTACGCCGCGTTCGCCGAGCTTGGTCAACTCCTCACGCGTGTATTGATTGGTGACATAGTCGCGATCGGCGTCGGCGCGTTCGAGATGCGACACGAACAACACGTCGAGCCCGTCGGCTTTGGGGACATCGACCAGATAACGGTCCGCTTCGACGCGCGGCAGCTTCATCAGATGCAAATGCGTGTTGCCCGAGTAGAGCCCTTTCGCGGCGGCGTCGTAGAAACGCTGGAGCGATAGTTGCAGCTCGGTAGTCTTGCCGCGCTCGATGGTCACGGTTTGCTCGGCTCGTTCGGTCTCGATGCCGTGCAGAGCGCTGATCGTGTAACGACCGGCTTCGAGCGGAAACGTGGTTTGCGCCGGTACGACGTGCCAATCGTGGATGGGCCCTTGGTGATCGAGGCCCAGCCCGCGATTCATGAGCCCGGGAAGCGGCACCAACCGTTGCTGTTCATCGCGCAGTTGCACGATCCCCGCGAGCGGTTGGCCATTGCGAGCGTCGAGCAATGCGAGGGTCAGGCGGCCGGTGGTGGGGGCGTTCGCGGCCTGCAAGATCCACACGCCCGTGAGAAACGCGAACATCACGAGCAGTTGCACGAGGCGTCGCATGGTGGGGGGCTCTCGACGGCGGCGGGTGGTGTGGGGTACGCGCGAAACCGCAAGCGAGCTGCTTGCCGACTCCGCCATGGTCAGCGACCCGCGCGGCTCGCTTGCGGTTTCGCGCTGATCTTGCGGAGGCTTTACGATTTTGGCGGCACACCGAGGCTCTTGCCACCGTCGATCGCAATCGCGGTGCCGGTCACCATCGCGGCGGCGTCGCTGCACAAGTACAGCACGGCTTGAGCGACTTCCTCGGGCGAAATCATCCGGCCATAGGCGCGAGCGAGCGGACTGGCATCGATGAACATCTGCGCGGTCTCGGCGCGATTCACGGCCTTGGCCAGATCGGCGTTCATCATGCCGGTGTCACCCACCGGGCCGGGACAAACCGCGTTGACTCGAATGCGGTCGCCGGCATGACAGAGCGCGAGCGAATGGGTAAACGCGTTGAGCGCCCCTTTGCTGGTCGAGTAGACCGGGTCGTGCGCTCGGGGCAAGAGGCCCGCGTTGCTCGAGATATTTACGATCGAACCGCCACCGCGAGCCTTCATCGACGGGATCACGAGCCGCGAGAAGAGAAACGCCGACTTGAAGTTCGTATCGAGACAGGCGTCCCAATCGGCCTCGGTGACGTCGGGAATCTGCTTGACCATGCCGATGCCGGCGTTGTTGACGAGAATATCGATTCCGCCCGAGGCGGCGAGCGCAGCATCGACCAACCGCCGCACGTCCGCTTCGTTCCGCACATCGCAGGTCTGCTGGCGAATGCCGAGTTCTGCATAGCGGGCTTCATTTTCGGGGAGCAATCGCAGATCGCCCACGAAGACCGTAGCACCGTGTTGAGCCAGCAGGATCGCCGTCGCTCGGCCGATGCCGCTTGCGCCGCCGGTGACGATCGCGACGCGATTGGAGAGGTTCAGTTGCATGGGTAAACGTCGGCTGATGAATTCGCAGAAAGAAAGGAGAACGAGCCGTTATGGTGTCGCAGGCGAGGCGCTTGTGCAAGGGGCGCGATTTGTCCTGCAAGCCTGGTAGTGATACCGTTTGGTAATGTGTGCCATGTCCACGTTTTCGTGGACATGCGTTTTCCCCGAGAAACATGCCCACGCGGACGTGGGGCATGGCACACGAGCAGATCAAATGGCATCAATATCGCAAGCGTGATGCGTTACCCGACCGGTCGATGATCTGCTATACTAGCTGTAAGGGCAAATTCAATTCATTCGCAAGTCCATGGAACACCACCATGACGCAATTGCTGGAACAAGCGCTGGCTGCCGTCAAGCAACTTCCTGCGATTGAGCAGGATGCGATCGCTACTTTGATCTTGGAAGAGTTGGCCGACGAACAACGCTGGCAAGCGAAGTTTGAAAAGTCGTCAGACGCATTAGCCAAACTGGCTGCCAAGGCGCGGGCAGATATTCAAGCAGGGCGAGTTCAACGGGGCGGATTCGATCAACTGTGAACTCGCAACTTACCCCAGACTTTGTTGCGTGCTTCGCCAAACTGCCCGTCGAGATCAAAGAGCACGCCCGTCGATGTTATCGTTTATGGCAGGCGAACCCTGCACATCCCAGCCTTCATTTCAAACGGATTCACGCGCGCGAGAACCTTTACTCGGTTCGAGTTGGCTTGGGCTGGCGAGCGATTGGGCTCCTTGAAGGTGATACGATCACCTGGTTTTGGATTGGCACTCACGCCGAGTATGACACGCTGATCGGGTAGTCCTGGCCATCAAGCGAAGTCACTCGGTCGCGTTGTTCGCTTGGGGCTGCTTGCCTTCGCGCAGTCGGGCGCGGATCTTGACCAGCCGGGCGGCTAACTCTTGCTCGAAACCACGCTCGACGGGCCGATAATACTCGCGATCAATGCCGAGATAGTCTTGGGCCGCGATGCCCCCTGCGGCGTCGTGGGCGTATTGATAACCTTGGCCGTGACCGAGTCGTTCGGCACCGCTGTAATGCTTGTCGCGCAGATGCACCGGCACGGGCAACAGTCGCCCGTCACGCACATCGTGCCGCGCCTCGCCGATCGCGACCGTCGCGGCGTTCGACTTCGGGGCGCAGGCCAAATACGCGACCGCTTGGGCGAGCGGCAACTGGCACTCGGGCAAGCCGACGAACTCGGTCGCCTGCATGGCGGCGATGGCGAGCGGCAGCGCGTGCGGGTCGGCGTTGCCAATGTCTTCGCTGGCAGCGATCACGATGCGCCGCGCGAGGAATCGCACATCTTCGCCCGCTTCGAGCATCCGCGCGAGCCAGTAAATCGCGGCATCAGGGTCGCTGCCCCGGATACTCTTGATGAGCGCACTCGCGGCGTCGTAATGAGCGTCGCCCGTGCGGTCGTATTCGATCGCTTTGCGCTGCACACTCTCTTCGGCGAGTGCGCGGGTAAACTCGACCGGCCGGGCGTCGTTGGAGAGCACGCCGATTTCGAGCGCCGACAGAGCGCGTCGCGCGTCGCCATCGCTGACCTCGGCCAAGAACTCAAGCGCGTCGTCGTGCAGGTTGATCGGCGTTTTGCCCAAGCCGCGTTCGGCATCCGCTGTGGCTCGTTTCAGGAGCGCTTTGATGTCGTCGGACGATAACGACTGGAATTCAAAAATGCGGCTGCGACTGACCAAGGCGCTATTGAGCGCGAAGAACGGATTTTGGGTCGTGGCACCAACGAGAATCACGC
>JAEUIL010000234.1 GCA_016794255.1 Planctomycetaceae bacterium
TGGTTGCAGCCAAACGGGTCTAATGCGTCGACCAACACGATGTCGAGATCGCGCCCCAGTCGTCGATGCTGAAACCCATCGTCGAGCAACACGAGTTCACACTCAAATTCCTCAATCGCGAGTTGTGCCACCTCGACGCGATTGGGATTTTGCAGATGCGGTACGTCGTCGAGACGTTCTTCCAGTTCGAGCGCCTCGTCGTTGCGAGCGCCGTGCTGACCGCCGTAGCCACGGCTGACGATCGTTACCCGCGTGTCATGCTGTCGGAACCACCGCGCGACCCACTCAACTACCGGCGTCTTGCCCGTGCCGCCGAGCGTGAGGTTACCGACGCTGACCACGGGCACGTCGACCCGGGTGACTCGCCGCGGATCGACATCGCAACGCCAGTTGCGCCACCGCATTGCGAGCGCATACGGCAGTTCGCCCAGGGCGAGCACGCTACGAACCAGTAACGGCCCAACCCCGCGAGCCTGGCCGCTCACGATCGAGCGGAACCAAGCTTCGCGTGTTTGATGTCGCGGTTGCGGATAGGCGTCCAACGTCGGATAGACGATCTTTCCCAACGACGGGTCTCCAGGGGCTGCCATTCCCGAGCTACTCCGTCGAGCCAGCGTAATGTTACAGCTTTTTGCAGATCGCGTCGGCCATCTGCTGCGTGCCGACGGCCGTCGGGTCGTTGCGATCGTCCTTCAAGTCGTACGTGACGTGCTTGCCTTCGGCGATCACATCGGCCACGGCCTTCTCCAGCCGCTGCGAAGCCGAGGTCTCGCCCAGGTGCTTGAGCATGAGCATGCCCGAGAGAATGAGAGCGGTCGGGTTGACCTTGTTCTGGCCCTTATACTTCGGCGCACTGCCGTGAGTCGCTTCGAATACTGCGCCGTCGGGACCGATGTTGGCGCCGGGGGCCACGCCCAAGCCGCCGACCAAGCCCGCTGCGAGATCGCTGAGCACGTCGCCGTAGAGATTCGGCATGACGAGCACGTCGTACAGCTCGGGCTTCTGCACCAATTGCATGCACATATTGTCGACAATGCGATCTTCAAACTCGATATCCGGGTATTGCTGAGCAACTTGCCGAGCGACTTCGAGCCACAAGCCGTCGGAAAACTTCATGATGTTCGCCTTGTGGACGGCGGTCACCTTCTTGCGACCGTTAGCCCGGGCATACTCGAAGGAGTACTTGTAAATCCGCTCGGTGGCCGAGACGCTGATCGGCTTGATGCTGACGCCCGTTTCGGCAGCGGCAGTCTTGATCTTGCCGGTCTTCGAGTTCTCGTTGATCCACTTGATGAGGTCGGCTGTCTCGGGCTTGCCCCTTTCAAACTCGGTGCCTGCGTACAGGTCCTCGGTGTTTTCGCGCATGATCACGATGTCAACCGGTACTTGCGAGTAGTACGATCGCACGCCCTTGTAAATCTTGCACGGACGCACACAGGCGTAGAGCCCGAACGCTTGGCGTAGGTAAACGTTGATGCTGCGGAAGCCCGTGCCGACCGGAGTTGTGATCGGGGCTTTCAACGCGCACTTGGTTCGCTTGATGCTTTCGAGGACCGAATCGGGCAGCGGTGTACCGACGCGAGCCATGACGTCGACGCCCGCCTCTTGCACGTCCCAGTTGATCTTCACGCCCGTGGCATCCACGCAGCGACGCGCGGCCTCGGCCAATTCAGGACCCGTGCCGTCACCCGTGATCAGCGTAACCTCGTAAGCCATTTGAATTACCTACCCTACCAGAAAAAGTAAGAGCGAACGGATTGAAAGCGGCACCCTATCAAACCCCCCGCCGTTGGTCAACGACCTCGCGCAGATACCTGCATTTCCACAAAAATTGTCGGGCTTATGACATCATGCTATTACCCCAATTACGTCTCCACTTGGGGGGTGGCGTCGATCACTTCGACAAAACTGTCGAGTGCCTTTTGAATCGCTTCCTTCGCATTCTCGTATGCGGCGCTTTCGCAGGTGAACTTGACTTCGTAGTTGCGTTGCGGACTGCCGAAGCGACGTTCGACAATCGTGAGCTTAAGCGGGCCACGTTCGGTATGAATCACAGTCTCGAGCGCGGCAGCACCCCCTTGGGGCACAATCGAGCAGGTGACTTTGGCTTTGGGATCGAGCTTCGTAACGTCGCCTGGAAGCGACTCTTTGAGCTTCGCCAGATCGAGCGGAGTGGCGGGCGTGGCGAGCACAATCAGGTTGTCGCTAAACACCTCGTGGCTCTCGCCGGTCGCGAAGAACAGCACTTTCTCGCTCGGGCCGAAGGCCGGTTTCCAGCCCGGTGGCAACTGCATCGCAAAACGGAAATCTCGCTGCATCCAATAACTATTGGGCAACTTTCGCAAGCCCGTCTCGGGCGTGGTGAAGACACATGCCTTCAGCATGTCTTCAAAGTCGAGCCGATACGAATCGTAGTGCGCTTCGTCGCTGGTGAGTTTGAACGTATACAACGTCCCTTCATGAACCACCCGTACGGTCACTTCCCACGAGCGGGCCATCTCGCGGGTCACTTCCCAAACGCTGGTCAGTCGTAGCTGCAACTGGTCGGCCAGCTTCTTGCCGTAACGGACCTCGTCGATCGGTTCGATACGGTTCTCAACCAAGCGACGTTTCGTCATGTCGGCTGCCGGCGGACGTTCGTTGGATTCGTCGATGCGTTTGCGAAAGTCGTCGAGACTCTCGGGGGCAACGCCCAGCTCGCAACTGACAAACCCCGCCGACGAGCCGGGATCTTGCGGCAGCCCCAGCAAGAACGCTTTCTCGTCGTGGCTCCAACCAATCAATCGCCACGCACGGGGCACTCGGGTCATGATGCCGTAACGTTCGACCTTGACCGTCCGCAGACCGTCATCCTGCGACCAAGCGAAACCGCTCCACGCCATGATGACGCAGGCCAGAATGGCACTGCCGAACTGAATGGGTTTCATCAACGTCCCCCCGATCTGGGCCAATAACACGATGTATTGGCATCGTAGCCCAAAGATCGGCGTGTGTCGATGTTTGGAACGTGGTTCTCGGCAGAGTACACTATCCGCGCAGCACGTCGCCTCTACGAGATTTTGTAGGCGGTAGAAGCGCCTTCGCGTTGAACCTTCTCGATTCAGCCTTCAATCGTGAATTGCTCCTTTCATGAACCGAATCATTTTCGTTGTCACCCTGCTCGGCTTGCTACCATCATTCACAGTTGCGAACGACACGTTGCATCAAGATGCGAAACGTGCGCTCCGCCGCGCGTGCGACTATTTTGATCAAGCGGTATCATGCGAAGGAGGCTATCTCTGGCAATACTCGCGCGACTTGAAGCGGCGCGAAGGCGAGGGGGACGCCAGCGTTACCCAGGTTTGGAACAAACGGCCGGGTACGCCCTTTGTCGGCGAGGCGCTGCTCAACGCCTATGAGCGCACCGGCGACGAACACTATCTGCAACTAGCTCGCCGAACTGCCATGGCCTTGGTGCGTGGGCAGCTTGTCTCCGGCGGTTGGGATTACAAGATCGAGTTCGATCCCGAGCTGCGTAAGAAGTACGCCTACCGTGTCGAACAGCCGCGGCCAAACAGCAAGTTGTTCAACGTCACCACGCTCGACGACAATACGACCCAAGGCGTGCTCCGCTATCTAATGCGCTTTGATGCAGTCACGAAATTCAAAGACACCGCGATTCATGACGCCGTCGAGTATGCACTCACGCAGCTGATCGCGGCTCAATATCCCAACGGCGCCTGGCCGCAGCGTTATGCCGAGTTGCCCGATGCGTCTCAGTTTCCGGTCAAGAAGGCTGCCTATCCCGAGAGTTGGTCGCGCACCTTTCCGGCCGTCAAGTACAATAGCCACTACACGTTCAACGATGCCGCGATGCTCGACGTGATCGATGTGCTGTTCATCGCGGCACGGACCTACGAACAGCCGAAGTATCGCGCGGCCGCCGAGAAATGCGGCGACTTTATCATTCTGGCTCAAATGCCTGAGCCGCAACCTGCCTGGGCTCAGCAGTATGACGCCGACATGCATCCCGCTTGGGCGCGCAAGTTTGAACCGCCGAGCGTCACGGGCGGCGAGTCGCAGAAGATTCTCGAAGGCTTGATCCAGTTGTATCGCCAAACCGGCGAGAAACGCTTTCTCGCCCCGATTCCGTCGGCCGTGGCGTATCTGAAACGCTCGTTAATCGACGACCGACGGTTGGCCCGGTTCTATGAGTTGAAGACTAATCGACCACTGTACTTCACCAAGCAGTATGAGTTGACCTACGACGACTCCGACTTGCCGACGCACTACGGCTTCAAGATCGACTCGAAGCTCGACCGCATCGAAAAGGCCTACGCCGACGTGACCGCGAAACCGTGGC
>JAEUIL010000269.1 GCA_016794255.1 Planctomycetaceae bacterium
TCGCTGGTTCGTCCGCCGTTGCCACGTATTGCTCGTAGACCGAGGCCATGAGGCCCGCAACCGTGGTACCCAGCGCACCTGATGCCGCGGTCGGCGAGACTCGCGCGGCGGTCGAAGCGCCACAGGGGTATTCCATCGCGAGTTGACGATAATGGGCCGCGGTAAAACAACACTCGACGCAGGCGGGACCCGGAGCATAGAACGAAACGCGGCCCAAACTCGTGTCGGCCGTTCCGCCGTCGATCCAGGGCTTGCCCAGCCGATAGGCGATCTCGCCCAGGGATTGCCGCGCAAGCAACGAATCAAGACCCGCGAAGACTATTGACGCATCGGAGTAGACACCCATCGGCACATCCGCGAGATCGGCATGGTAGGTATCGATCGAGACCGCTGGCCAAATTGACCGCAGTTTCGCTGCCATGGCAGCAACCTTCGGCATTCCGATCATGTCAGATGTGTAAATCTGATTGCGGCAGTTTCGATCTTCAACGGTATCGCGATCGATGAGGACGAGATTCTGAGCTGTTCGCGCAACGAGCGGCGCCACGAAGCTACCAATCACACCAAGTCCTACAAGCATGATAGTCATGGCTAAGCACTCCATACCGGGTCTGGCAACCAGTCGCTCGCGCCATCGATCGCGGTCGGGTGACCACACATACACTGCGGCCCAAGCGTCCAACAGTGGCGAGCTTGAGCGGTGGCCGTCGCGTCGGCCTGGTGGTAGCGGCGACCACACTGCGGACAGCAGACAATCGGGCCCGCGATATCAGCTTTGCAGATCGGACACTTCGGCGTCTTGGCCCCCGCCGCGGGCGACCATTCGATGATCGTTGGCCGAGTGTGCGTTGAAAAATAGACCCGCTCGGTACCGACCAAGATTTCGTCCCGATCTTTGACCAAGCCCACACCACCCAAGAGCGACTGGCCTGAGACCCACACTTCTACACGCGGTAGCGAGATGATTGCCGTCTCGCGATGAAGCGCCTGTCCGACGCTGACAAACCGCAGTCGCGCGCCGCCAACCTCGACGACGCACGGATCGACCGACAGGTTTAGCACCTCAGCTTGCCACTTGTTGTCAGGATGCCACCGCAAGATCTTGCTCATCGTCGTACTCCGTTGACGGAATCTCTGATCGCATTCTAAGCCGTGTACATCACACGGCTATTAGTTTTATCTATGTCATGCTGTGGCGCTATGTTCGCATCGTGGCAAAGCATTGGCAGCATGAGGTGAACGGACAGGACCGGATTGCTGAGACCGAGCGGAAAGCGTGTTCGCGGCGCTCGCGTCTCAAAAGACAAAGTGTCCGATAGGACCGACGAAGCGGCAAATAATTGCCAGCAGCAATAGATGCTGAGACAAGAACGCAACTGCGCACGGGGCGCAATTGAATTCGACTCAACATTGAATCGAAGGTTCATGGCGTGCCTCTCGGAAGCGGCTGAGGTGCGAAGTCAGCCAGGGCGAATGCTTACCGAGAATCATAGGCGAAGATCGACATACCGCAAGCACCAATGTCTAACTCAACCGCTTGTGCATACGGGCGAATTGGTCGCGTTGAGCGTTGCAAAATCGTGTCGTACGCGTAGGATAAAACGCTGTTGAAAATCGCCTCGACAGGCTCAATGCACTTGTAATTGCGATCTAGGGTCAACGGAGAAACAACGAAACAACTGACGCGAAGATTTATATTCGCGGCCGTTAGCAATTGCTGTTAACGCAATAACTTTTCAAGAAAATGAGTTCGTGATGAGCAAACGCAAGCCTCGAAAGCCCTCTAAAGTCACGAAGCGGGCTTCAAAGCGATTGAGAGACAAACGCAGCCAGACTGAAGAGTCCCTCCTCAAGCAACAGGCCTTTGACGAATTCAAGAAACTGCCGATCGGGCGGCGGGCTGCCATCGTAGCTCCGCTGGCCTGGCGCGAACTGTTGAACGCCGGATGTATCGCTCGGCGGCTCAATTTCGAACTGACTTCCGAGGTTGAAACCACGATCCATCGGGCCATGAGACACGCCTATGGCAAGACCGTTAAGTTCACCCCCGAACGTGACATAGCGTATGAAGCCGCTTTGCACGAGTACATCAACGTCAAGCAGAACCGAGTTCGACCGATCTTGTTTCACGTGGTCGATGATCAGTTTGGCCCGGCACTGACCGCGGTGCCAACGCGAGCCGCCAATGTTATTTTTGAACTGATCGAATCGACCGTCTCGAAGCGTGTCGAGCAGGATCCGAACGGTAAGTTGCCGGTGGTCATCGGCAACGCCGGTGGTCAAACCGTCGCTACTACGATCAAAGTGATGCGCCGCGAGTGTCCGCAATGGGCCGATTACAATGATGAAAAAATATCACTTATGCGGGATCGACTGCGATTCGTCAGCGGCAATGCGGCCTATCATGCCAACCGGTTCGAAGAGTCAGCAAACTACCTGAGTGTTTCATTGGCGGAGAGCTTTGGCTCGAAACACTATGCCCTACAGGTAAAACCTGATCGAGACAATCAGTCCACGTACCAGCTGCTAATCCAACAGACTGCCATCTTTATCTGTGGCGTGGGCAGCATTAACGGAAGCTCACTCACGCAGTTTTTTGCCGATCACGGTGTCGAGGTCCCCGACAATGCGGTTGGCGATATCGCATTCAACTGGCTCAAAGCCGAGGGCAAACCAATCGAACATGAAGGCGCCATTAAAGCCTACATGCACGAGGTGAATCCCGTCATGACTGCTGACCAGTTACTCATCACCTCGGGAAGGGCGCGCGTTGTCGTTGTGCTCGATGGCGATCAGCCGCTCGAAAAGATCGCAATCAGCACTGCCGTACTTCGGGGAACCTATGTGACAGATGTCGTTGTCGGCACGCGCCTTGCTCGTGAGCTACTCCTGACGCTCGGCTGGAAGGAGAGTGGCGGCAAATTGCCCGAAGCATAGCGACGGCCACGACATTGCCACTTCATCCCGAGCGCGCCGAGCTGCGTTTGCGTCCCTTCTCGCGATCGACGAGTTGTAACCATTGCTGTTCGGTGCGTTGCTGATTCTCTCGGGCCACACTGACTGCTGTGCGACACCATTCGTTCAGAATCGAGCGTAGTTGTTCTGCGCGATAGACCAGCACGCTCCGCGACTGAAATGTCGCTGCTAATCGCCTGACGACGAATGATTTTTCGTCCGCGTCAGCGAGAACATCCAGCGGTACGATCGCCACGCCCAGTCCCTGCCGGGCCAGCTCGCGTGCGGCCTGCCAGCCGCCACCTTCGACCAGGAATTGCAGTTCGCCAATGCGATCGAAGTGGGCTTCGAGTTGCCGACGAATGCCCGACTGACGATCCAGTCCCAACAGCTCTTTTCCGACCAGCCAACTAATCGGCAGCGTCGTTTCGATTGGTTCACGCAGCAACTCGCGGCCGACTTCGGAGTCGCGGGCGGCGATTGCGACGAGCACATGTCGCGCGAGTTGATCGACAGCTAGCTTGGGAGCTTGCGATCCGAGACGACACGCGATGTCGCTAATCAAACCTTGCGGGTGCGACACCACGGCAACGTCATACCGCCCCTCGGCCACGCCCAAAATCCGTTCTTCGCCACGTGCCACGCGCACGGCAATCTCGCAGTCAGGACGCTCGTTGCGAAACTCCGCGATCACGCCTGGCAACAAGGTCTGAGCCGAGAACGCCCCGACAGCGATACACAATCGATCGGCGCTCGCGGCCCGACCGGCCAGGCATTCGAGCAACTGATCGTAACGACGAACCACATCACGCATCGCAGGCAATGCCGCCCGGGCAGCCTCGGTGAGTATGCCTTGCTTGTCGATCAGGATCGCGCCGACCGCTCGGGCGTTCTTGAAGGCTGCCAACTTGTGCGATACGACGGGCTGCTTGACGCCGAGACGCGTGGCGGTTTCGGTCACACTTTCTGTTTCGGCATACAGCAGCAACGCACGCAGTGCATCAATCCGGGGCGGCTCACGACGAGCTGAGGGCTTGGCCATCTGGGGTTACCTGAAAAACGAAGCGACGTATATCTGGTTCGACAAGGCCGACCCGCGCGGATCGGGCAATGTTCATCGTGCTCTTGCGCCATAACGTCAGGCTATGTCATTCACTATAATCTATGCTTCGGTGCGATGCTCAGCAATGATGTGGCTACAAGCCGCAGGTCCGTCAAACGCACTATCCGACCCGCTTTGGTTGGAAGCTTAACAATCGACGAACGCCAGTTCGCGACTGGACTTTCTTGAATCCAGTGTGTCGAGATCGGAGGGCGAATGACGCCACGTTAATGCATTTCAAACGGCCGTCCGTTATGTTCTTGAGTACAAACTGGGACGATTCTCTTCTTGCGAAAGGAACCACTGCATGAGCTCAGCTTCATCTGCCCCCAGCTCAACGGTCCACGTCGCGGTGTCGTTGGTGCATTACCGTCGCATGTTGCTGCTGATTTACAATCGGTCCTGGCACAGTTTTACGTTCCCGATGACCCGCTTGCGCGATTGGGAACTTGCCCCGACGTCGCCGTACGGCCCCGACTATCAAAACGCTTGGCTCGATGCCGCGGCCCATGCCATGGCCGAGTGCAGTGGCGTGCTCACCCAGCCGGTTGATCCCAATCCAGGCGTGTTTGCCGCTCCGGCGACGTTTGTCGATCGTTCGGCCCGCACCGGCGATCAGCACCTTTACAAGTACAAAGTCTTCTATAACTCGGTCGCCACGCCGTTTGTCAGTCATGTGCAACCCTATCTGTGGTTGCCTGTGGAAGACATTCGCCTGTCGGCCGAACAAGGTTTGCGTCCCCTTTCACCGACCGTACTGCATTTGTTGAACGATTCCAGCGTTAAACAGGAGATCACCACATGGTAATGCGAGAATCCCTCGGCGGTTGTGCGTTGATCGTCGGCGAGCGCGACGGCCAGCGAGTTTATCTGGCGAATTGGAACGAGAAGTGGCACGCTTGGTCGTGGGTCGGCGGTCACAAGCGGGACGACGAATCGTTTCGCGAGTGCGTCGTGCGTGAAGTGCACGAAGAGCTCGGGCTCGATCCCGCGACCGACTACACCGTCGCCGAGCGCGAACTCAAGCGGCTCGACAACGTCGCCATGAGCGCCTCGGCCGGCGCGGTGACGAACTACGTGCTGGTCTGGTTCGCGGTGCAACTCGCTCCCGCGGCGATCGCTCGCCTTGCCGACAATACCCAAGTCCGCTGGCTCACCGAGCGTGAGATCATCGATCTGCACACCGCAGACGGTCAGCCAGTAAGTTCGACGATGCTGAAATTGATTGAAACGTTGGGGCCGTCTAGCTGATATTTGTAAGCGAACGAGCACACGATTCGATCACCGTTCGTAAATGCGGATGCTTCACCATGCCCAATCACGCGACAAACTGCCCAAAATGCGGTTCTGAGAACGTCATCTTCAGCAAGAAGCGGCAACGGCACGTTTGCGAAGACTGCGAGCACGAGTTCGTCGTCGACAAGCCAATCGAGCGGCTCCGCATCTTCCTCAGCTACGGACACGACGGGAACGAACCGCTCGTCCGCCGCATCAAGGCCGACCTGGAAAAACGCGGGCATGACGTCTGGTTCGACAAGAGCGGCATCAAAGAACAAGGGATCGTTCCGGGTGACGATTGGCGGCGAGCCATCACCGACGGCATTGTCCACAGCAACCGCGTCGTGTCGTTTCTGTCGAAGCACTCGACCCGCGATCCGGGCGTCTG
>JAEUIL010000270.1 GCA_016794255.1 Planctomycetaceae bacterium
CGTGCCGGTGATCGACGTGGCGATGGAACTCAGCCCGCGGGATCAGCGTCATTGGCCGTACTTTGCGTCGGTCGTCGATTACCTCGACGCGCAGAAAGAGTTGGCCGCGGGGGTCACGAGTCAGAAGCCGCTGTCGGTGCCGCGCAACATGTTCTTGCCCTGGCGGTTTAGCACACGCCGAGTGGGCGAGGTGCCGCGTGCCGGTCCTTACGCGGCGTTCTTGGGTTCCGAGTACGACCCGATCTTTGCCGAGTATGTTGGCAAAGGGACGAAGAAGGGCCCAGACAAAGTCTTGCGTGACGAAGTTTACGCCGAGAACGATCCGTATGTCGGCTGCGATGACGAGAGTCACTTCATCGTGCCGTCGGCGACGAGCTTGTTGCCCGAGATCTCGCTCGATCGGCTCAATCGTCGGCGTTCGTTGTTGAACCAGATCGATCAGCGGCGCGAGGATTTGCATGCGTCGTCGAGCGGTCGCCAGATGGACCGCTATCGCGACATGACCTATCAGTTGCTGCACAGCGACGATCTCCGCACGGCGCTCGACACGCGCAAGGAGCCGGCGAAGACGCGAGAGTTGTACGGTAACTCGCTGTTTGGTCATGCGTGTCTCACGGCGCGTCGCTTGGTCGAGGCCGGCAGCCGCATCGTGAGCGTTTTTTGGGACGAGTACGGTCTGGCGGGCAGCGGTTGGGACACGCACTGGGGGCATTATCCGCGGATGCGTGACGAGTTGTGCCCGAGTTTCGACGTCGGCTTCGCCGGGTTGATTCGCGATCTTGAGGCCCGCGGCTTGATGGACGAGACGCTCGTGGTCTGCACCAGCGAACATGGTCGCACGCCGAAGATCAACAACGCCAAGTGGGGTGGTCGCGACCACTGGTCGCGCGCGTACTCGACGGTCTTGGCCGGAGCCGGTGTCACCCGCGGCAACGTGATCGGCACGACCGACGCCATCGCCGGTGACGTCGTGAGCCGACCGGTGAGCCCGAAGGACTTGCAGGCGACGATGTATCACCTGCTCGGCATTAACCATCACACGATCATCTACGACACGCTCAAGCGCCCGTTGCCGCTCGTCGAAGGGCACGTGATTAACGAAGCGATGGCGTAATGGTTGTCGCGCATTAGCCCTGCGTGAATACACGCGGGGTCTTGGGCGGCGCGGTGGATTTACAATTTTACGTTTCTTGAAGATTCGGCCCCGGGTGTGTTCACCCGGGGCTAATGCGAGGTGGCCGGTGGCGCGGCTGTGGGGCACATTGATTACGTCGACGACGTATGGCACTTGGTTACGGGGCGATGCACGCGGGTGGGTTGAGCGCGGCGAGATCAAGCCGCCGGAACCAACGCTTGAAGCCGCGGATCGAGCCCAGTTGAAGTTTCCTCCGTTCCGATTTGCGGAAACGGAACTCACGCCCGTTCGCGATGCGATTTCCTTGGCGATCCAAGCACGGCGTGACACAAAAGTGCTTGCGATCACCGTGCAAACGTGGCATGTTCACGTCGTGATCGGCGAGTCCCTCGCATCGATTCCGGCGGTGGTCAAGTGCCTGAAAGACGCGGCCCGTTGGCATCTCCGCCTCGATCGACCGATTTGGACCACCGGCTACGACAAACGATATTGTTTCGACGAACGCTCGTTGCTCGCCCGCATCGCTTACGTTGAACGGCACAACCATTAGCCCGGCGTGAATACACGCCGGGTGCCCCGTCAAGGAACTCACCATGCTGCGTGTCCTTTGCTTACTGCTCGCTCTGACCTCGACGCTCGCCGCGGCCGACTTCAACGCGGAACCACATCTCAAACAGCCGATCGTGGGTGAGCAACTGCCGCTCGAAGAGGTGATCGCCTATTGCGAGCAGCGTGTGAAGCCGGTGCCGCAGTTCACCTCGGTTGAGCAGTGGCAAGCGTTCGAGCAAGCGACCCGCGAGAAGACGCTGACCAACGTCGTCTTTCGTGGCGCGGCGGCGACATGGCGTGGCTACAAGGGCAAAGTCGAGTGGCTCGACACGACCGCCGGTGGCGATGGTTACAAGCTCAAGAAGCTGCGCTACGAAGCCCTGCCGGGGATGTGGATTCCCGCCGTGCTGTACGAGCCCGAACAACTCACGGCCAAAGCGCCCGTGTTCTTGAACGTCAACGGTCACGACGGCGCGGGCAAAGTTGCCGATTACAAGCAAATCCGCTGCATCAACCAAGCCAAGCGGGGCATCATTTCGCTCAATCTCGAATGGGTCGGCATGGGCCAGTTGCGCGGCGAAGGTTTCGGTCACACGAAGATGAACCAGCTCGACCTGTGTGGCACGAGCGGCGTCGCACCCCATTTCCTCGCCATGCATCGCGCGCTCGACATTCTGCTCGAACATCCACAGGCCGATCCGACGCGCGTCGGTGTGGCGGGCCTCTCGGGCGGCGGCTGGCAAACCATTTTCATCTCGGCGCTCGATCCGCGCGTCACGCTCACCAACCCCGTGGCGGGCTACTCGAGCTTTGCCACGCGGGCCCGCTACCCGAGCGATCTCGGTGACTCGGAACAAACGCCCACCGACCTCGGGCTGCACGCAGACTATGCCGTGCTCACCGCCATGCTCGCGCCGCGGCACGCGCTGTTGACCTCCAATGCGCACGATCAATGCTGCTTTGCCGCGCCCCACGCCTTGCCGCCGCTGTTGGACGCCGCTCGCCCGATCTATCGCCTCTTCGGTCGCGAGTTGAATCTGCGCTCGCACGTGAATTACGTCCCCGGCGATCATAACTTTGGCCAAGACAATCGCGAGGCGCTCTACCGGCTCATCGGCGATGCGTTCTTTCCCGGCGACAAGCGTTACGTTCGCCACGAGATCGACTGTAAGGCCGAGTTGAAATCGAAAGACGAGCTGTTCGTGCCGCTGCCGGAAGTGAACGAAGACTTCAATTCACTCGCCCTGAAGCTGGTCGCCAATCTGCCGCGGACCGACGTGCAATCGACACGCGACGATCTGCGCTCGATCGTCGGAGCCAAAGACTACCAGATTCGCGGCACCGCCGACGGCATGGAACAAGCAGACGGCGTGAGTGTCACGCGCTGGCGTTTGCGGGTCGATCAACTCTGGACGTTGCCGGCGGTCGAGTTCGCGCCGGCGAAACCGCAGGGAACCGTGATCCTTGTGGCCGACACGGGACGAGCCACGACGGCCGACGTGGTCCAAGAACAGTTGCAGCAAGGCCAACGTGTCATCGCGGTCGACCCGTATTACTTCGGCGAGTCACGGCTCGGCCGACGCGATTGGTTGTACTCGTTGTTGATTGCCACCGTTGGCGACCGGCCGCTGGGAATCCAAGCCTCGCAATTGACCGCCACCGCACGTTGGGCGCGTGAGACGTTCGACACCCAGGATGTGCGTCTGCTATCGATCGGCCCACGCACGAGTGTCAGCGCGCGAGTCGCCGGCGCGATCGAACCGGGTGTCTTTCGCACAGTCACGACTCGCAACGGGCTGGCGACGCTCAAGGGTCTCGTGCGTGAGAACAAGTCGGTGATTGAGACCCCCGAGCTGTTCTGCTTCGGTCTGCTCGAACGGTTTGATCTGCCGCAGATCGAGGCTCTGGCCATGCCGGCCAAGTAGCAGCGACGCTGCACTCGACCGCTAGCAGCGGTTCCCGATCGGGACGGCAACTCGCAGGGTTGATAAACCGTAACGGTTGTGCCGATTGCTCGACCGCTAGCGTCGTAAGATGTACGACCTATAGGGGTGCTGCCGTTAATTCGCGTTCTGCGGATTCCGAAGACTCTATTGTCGCTCGCGCTGCGCGTCGCACGGCCGGGGACCGTTTCCCGCAATCTACGGTCTCAAGCCAAGCCGCTTCCGCACGGGCCATGACGGCGCAGGTTCGTCGCCTCCGAGGCGAAGCGTCTGCGCGTGTCGACAGTAGTTTCATCCGACCCAGGGCCCGCCGATGCGTTGGCGTTCGCGCGAACATACTATGCGCCGAGTTTGTCGCTGGCTCGCTATCTGCGTGGCCGTGATGATCGGGGGCCACAGCCTGCTCGCCACTGCCGTGGCCGAAGCGCTGTTGGGCCCGAGTGCGTCGAACTCGTTCATGCAAGCGCTGCGCGATGATGCGCAGCCGAGCGTGATCGTCGTGCAGCGGCCGCTCGTGATTCCCGCTCCGAGCGCGACGCCTGCCACCGAGCCACCTCCGCCCAGCATGAACGTCGCGGCTCCGGCAGCCGAGCCGCTCAGCGCCGATCTCGAGCAATTGCCGCGCGGAGTGCCGTATCCCGTCGACCCGCAGCCGCACTGGTACGACAATCAAGGTTGCATCGCCACTCAGCCGTGGTACCGCATCTACGAAGGCTCGAACTTCGGGCTGCCGTGTTATCAGCAAGATCGACAACACGCGGGCTTTCTGATCGACGGCGTCGTCCGCGGTTACTATCACAACGACCAACGCATTCAATGGTCGGGCCAAGAAGCGACGTTCGGTGCCGAGGGGGTCTTGTCGCCCAGATTAGTTCAGCATGCCGACGAATGGACCGTCAGCGCCACCAGCGTGCTGTTCCTGAATCAGCCCTTCGATCGCAACCGGCTCAACGATCCGAGCCGAGCAGCGTACGGCGCGAATTTTCAGCGCGATGTGCTCGAGGTTTGGAATCTGCACGTGGCTGTCGAGTATGAAGATTGGCGCGTCGTGTTTGGCAAGCAGCCGACGCCGTTTGGTCGGCACTACGCGCCGCTCCAAACCAACGCGCGGTTCGATGCACCGTTTATCCGCACCGAGGCCATCGGCTGGAACGAAGTCGGTGTGTTCGTGCATCACGAGCCCGGCCCGTGGGTGGCGGACTTCGGCGTCGTCAATGGCAATGAAGATCTCGATACCAACTCGGATAAAGGCGCTGTCGCGCGGCTCGGCTTGCAGGCCGACAACTTCGTCGCGGGCGTGTCGGGCAAGATCCAGGACGGCCTCGGCTCCGAGTTCCAAAAGCGCTACGACAATCAATACGGCTTCGATCTGCTCGTCACGCGCGGCAATTGGGACGTGTCGTCCGAGATGATCTACGACGAGTACGGCTATCGCAAGCCCGAGATCAATCTCGTGCCGTACACGTGGAAACGGTCCTATTACTATCGGGACATTTACAATGGCCAGGTCAACGGCCGGCTGTCGGGCGTGGGCTATTACTTCAACATCGGCTATACGCAGCCACGGTATCGGCTCGACCTCAACTACGGCGAGTACTATCCGCGCGCGATCGGCAATCCGCTGCATGACCCGATGAATCGACGGTTCATCGTCAAAGGAACGTTCTTGCTACTGCCTCGGTTCGAGTCGCTCGTGGCGTTGATCTTCGAGAACGCACGGCCGGTCGAGGCATTCCGCGCCAACGAACGACCGTTCGCGTTGTTCACCGGCGTGCAGACGTATTTTTGAGGTGTCGTGTGTCGTGTCGAACCTGTTGTTCGTAGCCGAACTCGCCAGCGTTCGGGGTGTTGCGAAATGGGGTGCACATCAGTCATGTCGGGGGTAAGAAAGACAGGTGAACCACAGAGTCACAGAGGACACCGAGAATGCGCAGAGCATGAGACAAGTATCGCGCACCTGGTGGAATGCGGCATCTAACCGATTTGCCGCTGCTCGTGCTCTGTGATTCTCTCTGTGTCCTCTGCGTCTCTGTGGTTCATATTTCCTGACCTTGTCGCCCGCCGGTTCACCGTTACGTTAGGATGATGGCCACGGTTTCGATCTCAGAGGAAACAATGCTATGTCAGCACCTCGCATCTTGCTTGTCGGTCGCACGGGCCAAGTGGGTCGCGAACTCGAAGCGTTGTTGCGTGTGCTGGGCGAGCTGACCGCCACTCAGCGGGCAGCAAGCGCCGAGCCTCACGTCCGCGCGCTCGACTTGAGTGACATCGCCGCGATCCGGTCCGTGGTGCGCGACGTGCGTCCGCAGTGGATCGTCAATGCCGCGGCTCACACCGCAGTCGACAAGGCCGAGAGCGAACGCGAACTCGCTGCCGCAATCAACACCACCGCCCCGGGCGTCCTGGCCGAGGAAGCCACCCAATGCGGAGCCGCACTCGTGCATTACTCGACCGACTACGTGTTTGACGGCTCGGGCGAGCGTCCTTGGCGCGAAACCGATCCCACCGGCCCACTGGGCGTGTATGGTCAAACCAAGCTCGATGGCGAACGGGCCATCGCGGCGAGCGGTTGTCCGCACGTGATCTTGCGCACGTCGTGGGTCTACGCCGCGGTGGGTCACAACTTTGTCCGCACGATGTTGCGATTGGGAGCGACGCGCGAACGCTTGACGATCGTCGCCGATCAGCATGGTGCGCCAACCTCGGCACTCGTGATTGCCCGCGCCACGGTCGAGATCATGCGCCAAGCGCTCGCACACGGTCCCGGCTGGTTCGCCGAGCGCGGCGGGGTCGTGCATCTGGCCTGCTCGGGTGAAACGACTTGGCACGGTTTCGCGACCGAGATCTTTGCCCAAGCCCGAGCGTTGGGACTGACGTTGGCCGTGAACGATGTCGCGCCGCTCAAGACGGCCGACTATCCCACTCCGGCCCGACGACCGCTCAACTCACGACTCGACCTGAAGCGGCTCGGCGAGCGGTTCGGCATCGCCAATCCCACATGGCGCGACGCCTTGCGAGAAACGTTGCCCGCCCTGATCGCGGCGAACCCGGCGACTTAGCCGGGAGACGTGAACTGTTGTCGCGCGACCCTTTTCCCCCGTGGTTCTGGCCGATAAATTGGGGATTGGTTCCCTGCTCGCTTAGCCCTTTTCGTTTGTCGCGGAGTTCCCCTTGCAAATCATTCAATGGCCGCATCCCACGCTGATGCATCGCTCGAAGCCTTTGCGACGTGTCGATGCCGAACTGCGGGGCATGATCGCCGAGATGTTCGACCTGATGTACGCTCACAAAGGCGTCGGCCTCGCCGCCAATCAGGTCGACTTGCCCTATCGGTTCTTCATCGTCAATCCGACCGGCGACGCGCAGCAGAAAAGCGAGGAGCGCGTGTTCATCAATCCGGTGCTGACCATGCCGCGCGGCTCGGTCGAGGATGAAGAGGGTTGCTTGAGCCTGCCCGGCCTGTACGCCCCCGTCCGTCGTCCCGAGCGGATTCATGTCAACGCGTATGACTTGTCCGGCAATGAGATCGACTTCGAGGCGACTGGCCTGATGTCGCGCGTCGTGCAGCACGAGAGCGATCATCTCGACGGCGTGATGTTCATCGATCGCGTCAGCCCGATGGTGGCGATGGAGATTCGCGACGAGGTCGAGCTGTTCGTGAATGAGTTCATGCAACGCACCGACGCCGGGCAGATCCCCAGCGAACAGGCGATCAAGCAACGGCTGGCCGAGCTCGAAGCGGCCCGCACCTAATGCGCGAGGACGTGGCCAGCATGACGCTCGAGACGCTGAAGATTGTCGTGATGGGAACCGGTCCGTTTGCCGTGCCGATGTTTCGCGCGTTGTACGCCAGTCGGCACCAAGTGCAAGCTTTGTTCACGCAACCGACTCGGCCCACGCGTGGCAATCGCCCGCCGCCGTCGAATCCGATGCGCGAGACGGCCGAGGCCCACGGCACGCCGGTGTTTGCTCCCGAGTCGATCAACACGCCCGAGGGACGATCGCCTCTCGTCGAGTTGCAGCCCGATCTGCTCGTGGTCGCCGACTATGGTCAGATCCTCGCTCCCGAGACGCTCGGCTTGGCCCGGTTGGGCGGCATCAATCTGCATGGTTCACTGCTGCCGAAGTACCGTGGTGCGGCGCCGATCAATTGGGCCATCTACCATGGCGATGCCGAGACGGGCGTCACGGTCATTCACATGACGCCGCGGGTCGACGCCGGTCCGAGACTCTCGCAAGCCCGCACGCCGATTGGCCCCGACGAAACCGCACCGCATTTGGAACATCGCCTCAGCGAACACGGCGCGCCGCTGATTGTCGAGACGATCGATAGCTTGCTCTCCGGAGATGTGCGACCTCTGGTACAAGACCCGGCGTTGACGTGCGGTGCCCGGCGGCTGCGCAAGACCGATGGCGAAGTGCAGTGGTCGCGCAGTGCTGAGCAGATTCAACGGCAGATTCGCGCGTTTGAACCGTGGCCCCGCACGAGCACCACGTGGCTGCGTGCCGATCATCCGCCGATTCGATTGATCTTGGGACCGGTCGTGGCGCATCCCGACGAGCAGCCGCAGGTCGAGCCCGGCACGGTCACTCGCGCCGCGGGCAACGAGTTGTGCGTCGCCACCGGCGCGGGCGTTGTTGAGCTCACGCAACTGCAACCGGCGGGGAAGCGGATGATGCCGGTCGGCGATTTTCTCCGCGGTCATCCGGTCCAGCCCGGCGACCACTTCGGCCCAGAGCCGATGAGTACCTAAGCAGACTCAACCACCGTGTGCCATGCCCACGTCGCGTGGGCATGCTCGCTTGTGAGAATGCATGTCCACGAAGACGTGGACATGGCACACCTGATCAAACGGTATCTCGCCCCAGTTCAAGAGTCATCTAGCGCTTGCGAAACAGCCGTTGGGCATGAGCGACGGTCTTCGCGAACTGCTCGACTTCGGCGAGCGTGTTGTAGAAGTAGAAACTCGCGCGGACGGTGAACTCGACGCCCAACCGCTGATGCAGCGGCATCGCACAATGATGCCCGGCGCGAACGGCGATGCCGTCTTGATCGAGCACCTCGGCAATGTCGTTGGGATGCACGCCGTCGAGCGTGAAACCGACGATGCCCGCCTTGTGCTCCAAAGGTGGCCCCCAGATTTTCACGCCGGGAATATCGGCCAGCAACTCATGCGCGCGAGCCGTCAGCAGCTGTTCGTGAGCGTGAATCGCATCGAGGCCAACGTAGTTCAGATAATCGATCGCCGCACCGAGACCGACTGCCGGCGCGATTGCGGGCGTGCCAGCCTCGAAGCGATACGGCAAATCGCCGGGCGTGAAATGGTCGGCCCAAACGCGATCGATCATCCCGCCGCCACCGAGAAACGGCGGCATTGACGCGAGCAGCTCGCGCCGTCCGTACAGAGCGCCGATCCCGCTGGGACCCAGCATCTTGTGACCGCTCAGCGCGACGAAATCGGCACCCCAGGCCCGGACGTCGGTCGGCAGATGCGGCGCACTCTGAGCCGCATCGACGAGCGTCACCGCGCCGACGCGTCTGGCCCGTGCGATGATCTCGACCACCGGCGTGATCGTACCGGTGACATTCGACGTGGCGGTGAAGCTCACGAGTTTCGTGCGCGGCGAGAGCAGCTTGTCGAACTGCTCGAGATCAAGCTGGCAGCGATCGTCGATCGGAATCGTCCGCAGCTTCACGCCGACACGCTCGGCCAACTGCTGCCACGGCACGAGATTGGCGTGGTGCTCAAGTTCGGTGAGCACGATCTCATCGCCGGCCTGACAGAAGCGGTCGCCCCAACTGCGGGCCACGAGATTGATCGCCTCGGTCGTGCCGCGCGTGAAGATGATCTCTTCAAAGTGCGCGGCGTTGACGAACTCTTGCACTTTCTCACGCGCGGCGTTGTACCCGGCCGTGCTGAGCCCGCTGAGCCAGTGCGCCCCGCGATGAACGTTCGAGTACGATTGCTCGTAAACATTGACGAGCGACTGGATCACGCTCCGCGGACGTTGCGTGGTGGCGGCGTTGTCGAGATAGACGAGCGGCACTCCCTCGTCGCCCCGGGCAGGATCGGCACCTACCCGCACCGACAGGATCGGAAAGTCCTCACGCAGTTTCACAGGGTCGAGCGGCGGCGCGGCGTGGTTCATCGGTTAACTCGCGCTCTGGCAGTGCTGGGCAATATCACGCACGCGCTGGACCATCGAGCTCAACCCGTTGCTGCGTGAGCGACTGATGTAGCGAGCCAATTCGAGCCGATTGAAGACCCCTTCGAGATCGAGTGCGGCGATCTCTTCCGGCGTCCGCTCGTTGACCAGCGACAGGAGAATCGCGATCAGACCACGCACGATTTGCGAATCGCTATCGGCCCGAAAGCGCAACTTGCCGGGGGCCGCCGCCGACACCTCGGGAATCATCCACACGTTGCTCGTGCAGCCGCGGACCCGATTGACCTCAACCTTGTGTTCGTCCCCGAGCGGTTCGAGTTCGTCCCCCAGTTCAAGGATCAGCGTCAAGCGTTCTTCCTTGTCCGCACAATCGTCGAACTCGCGGGTCAACTCGTCAACGGTCATCGTCTTCATGTCAGATCACTCGGCTCAAACCCGGTCGCGCCTGCGGCACGCTCATGAATCCAGTCTAGGCCAACCCCAGCCGTGGGACTAGGGCTTGACGCGGGGTCGATGCCGCGGAGAAACGAGCAGTTTCTGCGGGAGTTGCATCCTCTTTTAACTAGCCCAGGCCGGCGGGCCTGGGACACGTGATGACGCTAAGTCTCTCCCGGTTTCGCGGGGCTTAAGCCCCGGTTGTTTGGAATGGGTGCTCGTTTTCGATTCCCAGGCCTGAAGGCCTGGGCTAATTAGAAGATGACGTGTGACCATCTGAGCTCGACACCACCGACTGCGGATACCGCTTTGCACCCCGGACTGGACGGTTGGCCCGGTCCGGGCTGCGGGTTAGAATGTCGAGTCCGCGTAGTTCACGCGATCGGTACAGTTTCTTCCCCTCCCTGAGGATGATTCCATGAAGCGCCTGACACAGTTGGCCCTCGGCTTGGCCTTGGTTGCTCTCGGTTTGGTGGTCGATCTCGCGCCGGCGTCGGCCGAAGAGCGTTACAATCTGGGCGAGAACAAAGAGTACTCGCTCCCCGTGCCCGAAGGCTGGGTCCGCAAGCAACCTCGGACCCGCATTGTCGAACACGAATTCGAAGCCAAGGCGGTCGAGGGTGACGAGATCGGCGGTCGCGTGACGGTCATGGCTGCGGGCGGCAGCGTCGACGACAACGTGAAGCGTTGGTACGGTCAGTTCTCGCAGCCCGATGGCAGCAGCACTGAGGAGAAGGCCAAGGTGACGAAGACCGTCGTCGCCGGCCAAGATGTGGTCATTGCCGACATCTCGGGCACGTTCGACGATCGTCCGCCGTTTGCCGCCTCGCAAGGTGTGCAGCGCCCGAACTATCGCATGATGGGCGCGATCATTCAGACCAAGAAGGCGGGCAACTACTTCATCAAGTTCTACGGCCCGGCCAAGACCATCACCGCCAACGAAGCCGCGTTCAACAAGATGGTCGAAGGTCTCAAGGCCGAGTAAAGACGGATGTAGGGTGGGTCGAGTCCGCGAGGCCCACCGCGCAGCCAATGTCGAATGTCGAAGATTGAATGACGAACGCAGGACGAATGACAGAAGCACGAATGTCGAAAGTCATTCGTCATTTCGTGCTTGGGCATTCATTCGACATTTGAGCTTCGACATTCGACATTCCTATCTTCCCGGGTGACGGACCGCATGCGACTTCAGCAGTTTCTTGAACATCACGGCGTGGCGAACAATCCGTTTGCTGAAGAAGACGCGCAGACCGACCCGGTCTTCAAAGACTTCTGCATCGGCAACACGTATCACCCGACGTGGGACAAGATCTATGGCGACCCGCGCGACCCGGCCACGTCGATTGTCTTCGGCGAAAAAGGGGCGGGCAAAACCGCGCTGCGTTTGCAGATCGTGCGTCACGTGCAGCAATTCAATGCCGAACACGCCACGCAACGGCTGTTCGTCATCGAGTACGACGATTTCAATCCGTTTCTCGATCGCTTTCGCGACAAGCTCAGCCGCTTCCGCGCTCGCAACAACGATCGCGTGCTCGCCGAGTGGCGGCTGTGGGATCACATGGACGCGATCCTGTCGCTCGGTGTGACGCAGTTGGTCGATGCGATCGTGAAGCCCGACAAAGCGGGACCCGTTGGAGCCATCGAGCCCAGTAAGCTCGATCGCAATCAAGCCCGCGATCTACTGCTGCTCACGGCTCTTTACGATCAATCGCTCGCCGAGTCGTTTCGGCAGCGATGGCAACGTGTGCGGCGCGCAGTGAGATTTTACACATGGCGGAGCCGGTGGTCGGCGTGGCTCGGCGTGCTGCTGACGATCGTCACCCTCGGCCTGATCGGGTATCAGCAGAAATGGGACGCGCTGTTCACACCGTGGCCGTACTTGATTATCGCCGCCGCCTGGTTGCCCTGGCTGGCGCGCACTGCCCGGTTGTGGTGGCGTTGTCGCGGGATCGTGCGTCAACTGCGGGTCGTCCTGCGCGAGGTCACGCCGCTGCGGCAGCTCTTGGGAAACTTCACGGCCGATCAACTCGCAGGTCAGCCGCTGCCCGACAAGGATCGCACGGATGATCGCTTCGAGCTGCTCGCCAAGTTTCAGGCCGTGCTCAACTCGCTCGGCTTCGCGGGCGTGCTCGTGATTGTCGATCGGCTCGACGAACCGCATCTCGTCAACGGCTCGCCCGAGCAGATGCGAGCGCTCATTTGGCCGATGCTCGACAACAAGTTTCTCAAGCACCCGGGCATCGGTTTCAAGCTGCTGTTGCCCGTCGAGTTGTCGCAGTACATCGCTCGTGAGGATCGCGAGTTCTATCAGCGAGCCCGGCTCGACAAACAGAACATGATCCCATCGCTCGAATGGACCGGCGAAGCGTTGTACGACGTGGCTAACGCGCGGCTTCGTGCCTGTGCCGCCTCGGGCAAGACGCCGTCGGTCCGCACGTTCTTCGACGACACGCTCAGCGATCGGCGGTTGATCGACGGCTTCCGCGCGCTGCGTGTGCCGCGGCATCTGTTTCGATTTTTGTACCGTGTGTTCGTCAGTCACGCGAATACGCACACGGACGAAAACCCCGTGTGGCAAATCTCGGCTGGCACGTTCGAGTCGCAGCTGGCGCTGTACCAACGCGATCAAGACGCCTTCGATCGCGGTCTCGGGGCGGGCTAAGTATTTCGAGTACGTCGCCGCCTTGGATTTCGTAGCCGAACTCGCCAGAGTTCGGGAGCCGTGTGACTGGGCCATCACCCGAACTCTGGCGAGTTCGGCTACAACTCGATGCGGCCACTCCAGCGAGCTCGACTACCGATTCATGCGGGCTAGTCACGTCTTGCCGCTGGCTCGGCGACTGCGCCCTTGGCACTGCTTGCAGAAGAACGTCGAGCGCTGCGCCTGCACGATCCGCTCGATTGGTTGGCGACACACCGCACATGGCTCGCCGGCGCGATCGTAGACCCGGTGGTGATTCTGAAAGCCGCCCGCCTCGTTGAGCGCGTTGCGATACGTGCCGTCGGACAGCGTGGAACCTTCGTAGCGAATCGCGAGTTCCAGCACGTCGATCATCGCCTGATGCAGCCGTTGCCAATCGGCGAGCCGCAGTTGATCGCAACGTCGCCGCGGGTCAATCGCCGCCAGAAACAGCAACTCCGACGCATAAAGATTGCCCACGCCGGCGAGCGCCCGTTGATCGAGGATCGCGACTTTGATCGCGCGACGACTCGCTCCCAGCCGCGCCCGCAGATCGTCGACCGTGATCTTGAGCGCGTCAGGCCCGATGTCGCCCGAGTGATACCGTTCTTGAAACTCGTCCGCCGTTAAGAGTCGCACAAGGCCCAAACCGCGTCGGTCCCAATACATCAGCGATTCGCTGGCGACTCCGTCAAGCTGCACGAGCAACCGCAGGTGCTCGACCGACGGCGGGTCGGCCAGCAGCACCAGGCCCGTCATCCGCGGCTCGAAGAGAAGTCGCTCGCCGCTGTCGAGTTCAATCACCACGCGCTTGCCGACACGATCGAGGCCTGTGATGCAACGCCCGATCAACCGGCGACGAAAATCGCTCCACCGGGGCGTGATCGTGATCGGCTTGCGTGCGCACGGTGGTCGCTCGACCGCGCGGATCGTGGTACCCACGATCGGCCGGAGTCCGCGGCGCATCGTTTCGACTTCAGGAAGCTCAGGCATAGTGCGTCATCATAGGGCCAACTTGGGTGTTTGTCCCCAGCCGACGAGCCCGGCCAAATCAGCCTACTCGTGCGGGGGGAGGCGGGGGAAATGCCGTTATGAATGGACGTTTGGGAGGTAAACGGACTCAAAAATCCTACAAACATCAGCCATCGATCAAATTGGACTTAGGAGAACACAAGCTAACTTTGTTCAGAGGCATCTGCCGGGGGGCAGCCTCGTTATAACCCGACCTTGCCCGTTCATCATTCCTGAAATAACACCGGTCTACACCATGCACCTTCGTCGAGTTGGGAACTCCCTGAAGCACTTGTTGTCCGACCGTACGGGCAGTTCGGTCACCGAGTATGCGTTGATCCTGGCTCTGATCGCCGGCAGCTTGGTGTTCGGCCTCGAAGCGGTGCAGTTCTTCGATGGCACGGAGCATCTCACCGCACATCTCAGTGGCCAAGCGACAAGCGGATCTGGCGATTCTCACCGCCCCACAACGGCGCGGGTAACAGCGGCTATCGTGTCGCCGGAAGATGCCGTCGACCCCATGCTCGGCTTGCGGATCATTGTGTTGGGGCTGTTGGTCACGACGGTCATGTTGGCGCTCGTAGTCTCGCGCAAGCGGCGCAAGGCCGAAGCCGACGAAGCAGCTTCCGAAGAAGCTCAAGCCGCCCACAAGAAACACGATCAAGCCCGATTCGTGGCCAAGCGGCAAGAGATTCTCCGCACGCTGTCGAAGGACGTGCGGTTCTTGATGGAAAGCCATGTCGACGTGCAGAAAGTGATGTCCAATCGTGTGCTGACTGTGCTGCCGCAAACGACCTTCGAGCAAGTCGCGCTGTTGATGAAAGAGAATCACGTGCGGCACTTGCTCGTGACTAGCGCGCAACAAGAGTTGCTCGGCGTGATCAGCGATCGTGACGTGGCCCGTGCGAACAGCGGCACCGCGCAGTCGATCATGACCGCCAATCCCGCATGTGTCACGCTCACCACGCCGATACGCAACGCAATCTCGATGATGCTCGAGCGGCACATCTCGTGCCTGCCGGTGGTCGACGAGGGTCGTGCGGTCGGCATTCTGACCACGACCGACCTGACGATGATGCTGCAGTGTGCGTTGCAGCTGCTCGATCAACTCGACCTCACCGTCAAGACTCCGCCTGCGTCGGTTGCCGAGTCGGTCGAGATCGACGACGAAGCGCTCGTCGGCGCGGCGATCTAGTTGAGAGCGAAACGGCATTTTGCGAGCGACCTTTCTCTCGGACCGGCAATTCGCCTAGAGCCGATTGTATCCATCACGCTCCGTCGTGATGGTGAATTGTAATTGACGCTCAAAAGGTAGAAACACTCGGCGCAGAGTCTTCCCCAGCGCGCATCACGCGGAGCGTGATGGATACTATAAAATTTGTGCGCCGCAGCCCGAGCGGAGGTCAAGTGGTGTTCTTGAGTTGGGGGAAGAGGCAAAGCAATTGACGAACCGTGATTCGCAGTCGTGCTCAGTCCCCCGACTAATCGTCGACTTGCTCACGGCTCCACTAACCATCCACGACCCGGTCTCAGGCCGCGACGCACGGGATCACGCTCTACGACTGACCGACGTTTTACTCCGGACACCTGATCCCAGTTCCGGACGTCGGAGCACGAACGCGAGTGAGTTGGAATACCCGACGGCTGCGAGTCCGTGTCACTCGCGGCACTTTAAAGTCGTCGCTTTCACTCACGCTCAAGCGGCTGCAATTCAACTCGTCGTACTCAAGAACGATCGCATCACGGGATCGCTCCAGCTATTCGTTCCGACATTCCGAGCCGTCCGTCTGTTGAACGATGAACACCCGCGTGTCGTGGATCCAACGACCCGCGAATGATCCGTTCCCCAAGCCGTCCGGTGAGTTCGGCCAGCGGTCGCAGT
>JAEUIL010000276.1 GCA_016794255.1 Planctomycetaceae bacterium
CGCTTATCCTTCTCCACATTCTTCGCTGCTAGCTGCGTAGAATTCCCCTGGGGCATCCGTGACCCACTCGAAGCGGAGGTCTTGCGATGGTTTCCTGGGTAACCCACGAACTGCTCGGAGCCGATTTTCACGATCTGCGACTGACCGAGCGCCTGCTGCGAATCGTCGAACGTTTCGCCGCGCGACCCGCAGCGAGCATTCCTCACATCGGTGATACAAAAGCCGAGGCCGCAGCCACTTATCGCTTCTTCGCTAACCCAGCCGTCACCGTCGATGCGATTCTCCAACCGCATCGCTTGCGGACCGCTCAACGGGCTGCCGAACATCCGCTGGTTCTCGTCGCCCAAGATACGACCGAGATCAACCTCACGACGCATGACGACACCGCCGGTCTGGGCTATCTCAGCGATCCTCAATCGCATGGCTTGCTGCTGCATAATCTGTTGTGCATTTCGCCCGCGGGTGTGCCGCTGGGCGTGCTCGATCAACGCGCCTGGGTGCGACCGAAAGACGAACGCGGCAAACGCAGAACGCGCAATTAACGGCTCACGCACGATAAAGAAAGCCAGCGTTGGCTGGATGGTTTGGCGTCAGTTGAGCAGCACTTGGCCGATCATCCGCACGTGGTGTTGGTCAGCGATCGCGAGTCCGATATCTATGACCTATTCGTCGCGCCACGGACTGCGAATGTGGACCTGTTGGTGCGCGTGCGTGATCGCAAGCGGCGTGTCGAACATCCCGACAAACACCTCGGCACGGCCGTGGCCAACAGCCCGGCCAAAGTCGAAATCACGTTGGAAATCCCGCGTGCCGACGAGCGTCCGCGGCGGACCGCCACGTTGACGTTGCGTTGGTTAACATTGACGATCTGCCGACCGGCCAACCATCGAGGCCTGGCACCGACGACGCCGTTGCAATTGACCGTGCTCGAGGCTCGTGAAGAGCATCCGCCCGAGGGTGTGGAACCGGTGGTCTGGCTGTTGGCCACCACCTTGACGATTGCGAACGTCGACGATGCGTTGCGCATCTTGCGCTGGTATACGTTTCGCTGGCTGATCGAGCGGTTACATTTTGTGCTCAAGAGCGGCTGCGGCGCAGAGCGACATCAGCTGGGGACCATGGAGCGTTGCGAGCGACTGTTGGCGACGTTGACGATCGTGGCTTGGCACGTGTTGCAATTGATGTACGAGGCGCGACGTGAACCGGAGGCCGTTTGCACACGAGTGTTGACGACCGATGAGTGGCATGTGCTACACTGGCAAACGCAGCGTCGCGCGCCGCTGCCGCCGACAGCGCCGAGCATACGGACGGCCTTGCGACAGATAGCGCAGCTCGGTGGCTTTTTGGCTCGCAAGCGTGACGGCGAGCCCGGGGTTCGCACGATCTGGCGTGGGCTGCGACGGCTCAACGACCTCGTCCTCGGCTACCGACTCGCTCGCGACCATCCCCTCACAAGTTGTGAAGATTGTGGGGAAGGATAAGCGTCCGCGTGGGCATGATCTCCCGTGAAAAAGCATGTCCACGAAGACGTGAACATGGCACACATCATCAAGCGGTATCACTACCATAAGTCAGACGCCATTGACGATATGAACTCCGCCTCCATGACCGACCAAGCGCATTTGTCCGACGGCATGTTCTCTGTGCCCTCTGCGTCTCTGTGGTTCCATGGCCTTTGTACAGTTCGACGATCGGCTCGCAAGCGCGGATGTCGACCATATCGCTTGGCCGGTTACATTTTCTTCCAATCCGTTAGCTGAACACCGCATGAGTGCCGAGACGACCTTTACCCTTCCCCGTCTGAGCATCGGCCCCGTGCAGATCGGGTTTCCCGCCGTGCAAGCGGCCCTGAGCGGTTACAGCGACCTTGCTATGCGTGTGATCGCGCGGCGGCTCGGCGCTTCGTACGCCGTGAACGAGGTGGTGCTCGATCAGTTCGTGCTGACCAAGTCGCGCAAAGAGAAACATCAGTTGGCCGTCGCCGACGAGGAGCATCCGGTCGGTGGTCAATTGATGGGCGCGAATCCCGACGAGTTCGGGCCGGCTGCTCAAGTGCTCGCTCAGGCGGGGTACGATGTGATCGACATCAATTTCGGCTGCCCGGTGAAGAAGGTGCTGGGCCGGTGTCGCGGCGGGTTTTTGCTCAGCCAGCCGCGCACGGCGCTCGAGATCGTCTCACGGGTCCGCGATCATGTGCCACCGCACATTCCCGTGACCGTCAAGATGCGCCGCGGGCTCGATGACACCGAGGCGAGTCGCGACAAGTTCTTCGAGATTTTCGACGGAGCGTTTGCACGTGGTGTGGCCGCGGTCACCGTGCACGGGCGGACCGTCGAGCAGCGTTACGTGGGGCCGAGTCGCTGGTCATTCTTGCGTGATTTGAAGCAGCAGTATCCCCATCGCACGAT